>CAZQDA010000048.1:2687-21697 GCA_964592155.1 uncultured Christensenella sp. | reverse complement strand
AATTCCAGATTTGTGAAGAACCTCTTAATCGGCTTGCCGGACGATGTGCAAAAGCAGGTGCAGAGCTACCGTCAGAGCGGGGATGACGCAAGCGCGGATCAGCTTCTGAATGACGAGCTTGCAAAAATCAAGGCCCAGGCGGACGACGCGCTCTCGCGCGCGAAAGCAGGCGAAAGCTTTGACGCGCTGGTCGAGGAGCTTGGCACGGACACCGGCATGAAGCAGGAGCCGGCGAAGACGAAGGGCTATGTGGTCTATGAAGGCTCCAACTATGTGAAGGCGTTTGAAGAGGCGGCGCTGGCGTTGCCGTCTATCGGAGCAGTTTCTGAGCTTGTGCCCACAGACTTTGGCTATCACATCCTGCAATATGTGGGAGACGCGGGCGGCGAGGTGCCGTTTGACGAAGTGAAAGATACCATCATGGAGAAAAAGCTGACGGAAGCACAGAATAAATACATGGAAGACAAATATACCGAATGGGAAGGCTCGTCAGATATTCAAAAATATGTCGACCGTCTCAACACGTTCGAAGGATAAAAAGGGTTCCAAACAATCAGAGAGGAACGGGTCATGCGATCCGTTCTTTTTTCGTGAAAAAAGATGCAGCTTGCAAACGCATCCGGAAGCGGATATAATTTTGGAAATGCAAATGTGATTACAGCGGTTTCACATAATACAGGTAACATACAGTTTTTGTGAAACCGTTTGCATATGCAATTGATATCAAAAGCTTATAAAGGTCCTTTTGATCAATCGCTATAAATTTGGAAAGAAAAGGCATGGGAAAATGATAACAGTAATTGAATTGATTCCGGAATTTGATCTGCTGCCGCTGCGCGCCGTGCGCGCAATTGAGGCGGCGGATTGTGTAATTTTGCAAAGCGGACAGGCAGAGTGCGCACAACAAATCAAAGAAAACAATCCGAACGTGAAGACGCTGGATGATTTATTCGAAACGGCAGAGGATTTCGACGCGCTTTATGAAGGCGGCGCACAGCGCATCAGGCAGGAAGCGGAAAGCGGAAAAGTTGTTTTTGGGATTCTGGGCGATGCAGGAACAAACGGCTTTCTGCGTAAACTGCGGGAAACCGGTGACGAAATAGCGTTTGCCGCCGAGGGGTGTGCGGTCAGCGCGGTACTGAGCGCCGCCCGCGGTTTTTTTTCGGTGGAAGAATATGAAGTGCTGGAAGCAAGGAACCTTGAGCAGGCCGTTTTTGACACCTGCAAGACATTGGTGATTACGGGAATCGATAATGAAAATACCGCGCAGGCGGTTAAACTCCGTATATCTGATTACTATGCGCCGGACGCGCGCGGCGTTTTATATGCCGCGGGAAAGGTTCAAAGCGTGAAAATTCACGACCTTGACCGGCCGCTTGCGCTGGGCACAGGAGGAACATACGTTCTTGCGGCGGTGGACCTGCGGGAAAAGGAGCGGTACGGGCTTTACGATCTTGTGCGCATTATGAAGATACTGCGCGGGAAGAACGGCTGCCCGTGGGATCGCGAGCAAACGCATGAAAGCTTGAGGCAGTATCTTTTAGAGGAAGCCTACGAAGCGGTGGACGCGATTGACGCCGAGGACATCTGCGCGCTGTATGACGAGCTTGGCGATGTATTCCTGCAGGTGGTGTTTCATGCCGAGGTGGGACGCGCGTGCGGAGAATTTGATATTGATGATGTGGCAAGCGCGGTGTGCAGCAAAATGATCCGCCGTCATCCGCATATTTTTGCGGATGTGCGTGCAGACACTTCAAAGGAAGTGCTCGAAAACTGGGAGGCTATCAAAAAAGAGGAAAAGCAAAATAAGGATTTCGTTTCTGTTTTAAAGGATGTGCCGCGCTCCATGGGCGCGATGATGCGCGCCTATAAACTGCAGAAAAAGGCATCTGCCATTGGTTTTGACTGGGACGACGCCATGCAGGCGTTTGCCAAGGTGGAGGAGGAGCTTTTGGAGTGGAAGACGGAGCTTGCGGGCGGCGTGCAGGAAAGAATAGAGGATGAAGCGGGAGACCTGCTGTTCGCGATTATCAACGTTTTGCGGCTCAAAAAGGCAAATCCCGAGGTGTGTTTAAACCATACGTGCGGTAAGTTTATCTCACGGCTCGGACACATGGAGCAGAGATGCGACACAGAACTCGGGCAGCTCACGCTTGATGAACTGGATAAACTGTGGAATGAGGCGAAAAAAAACGCGTAAAAAAGCCATAATACGTTAAAAATAGGTTGATTTCTAATTTGGATTGTATTATAATCATTTCAGTGTCACACCGTAGGGAAGGGCTTCCTGCGGAAATTATTAATAATTTTTAAGGAGGGTAAAGTTTTGAATAAGACTGAACTCGTAGCTGCAATTGCGGCAAAAGCTGGTATCTCGAAGAAAGATGCAGACGCAGCACTTAGTGCATTTGCGGATAGCATTATTGACGAAATCAAAAAAGGTGGAAAAGTCCAGATCGTTGGCTTTGGCACATTCGAAGCTAGAAAACGCGCTGCAAGAACAGGCATCAACCCGCAGACAAAACAGCAGATCAAAATTGCTGCTTCCACAGTTCCGGCTTTCAAGGCTGGAAAAGCATTCAAAGATGCAGTAAAATAATTCATTATAAAAAGCAAAGACAGCATCCGTTTTCTGCGGGTGCTTTTTTGTTATCTAAAACATGACTTGTATAATATAGATGCAAAAGCGATAAGGGATACTTTAAACAGGGTACGGATTGAAATTCATCCGAAAAAAAGGTATAATTCTTATATCTATACAAACAGAGGTATATAAATTTGAGATTAGATAAATATTTGAAAGTGTCGCGGCTTATCAAGCGTCGTACTGTGGCACAGTCGGCGTGCGAAGGCTCCCGCGTGCTGGTAAACGGAAAAGTGCAAAAAAGCAGCTATGCGGTCAAAATTGGTGATGAAATTACCATAGAATTTGGATCAAAGCCGCTTCGTGTCAGGGTAATGGCCTTAACGGAAACGACAAAAAAGCAGGAAGCCGAAGGAATGTACGAGGTAATCGAAACGGAATGAAACGGTGTGCAATTATTCTTGCGGCGGGCAGCGCAAGCCGTATGAAAATGGACACCAATAAGGTGTTTATCAAATTTGAGGAACAGAGCGGGCTGGTGCGCTGCCTGAAAACATTTGAAGCGACAGGTCTTTTTGAAACCATGATTGTGGCGTGCAAGAGGGAAGAGCGCGCGACCGTGCAGCGCAAGGCGGCAAAGCATCTGAAAGGAAAAGAGTATATTTTTTGCGACGGGGGGACGGAACGTCAGTTTTCCGTGCAAAATGCGCTCGCATTCGTGCCGGAGGACGCGCAGATTGTAGCGGTGCATGATGCGGCGCGTTGTTTTGTGACGCAGCAAATTATTGCGGATTGCGTGAAAAGCGCGGAAGAATATGGAACGGGCGTGGCGGGGATCGCGGCGACGGACACCATCAAGCGCGCTAAGGACGGCGTGATCGTCAAAACCTTGCCGCGTGCGGAGCTAGTCTGCATTCAAACCCCACAGGTGTTCACGCGGGAGCTCATTAGGAAGGCTTATCAAAAGGCGGAGCAGGATGGCTTTTTGGGGACGGACGACGCGTCGCTTGTGGAGCGTATCTATGAAGATGTGCGCGTGGTGCAGGGATCGCCGGACAACATTAAAATTACGACGCGTGCTGACCTCGATAAGGGAAATTGCATTGCTTCCAGAGAGCCGGAGGATTGCCTTAGGATTGGGACAGGCTTTGATATGCATGCGTTTGGAGAAAACCGCTCTCTCGTGCTGGGCGGCGTGGAAATTCCTTATGAATTGGGTCTTGTAGGTCACTCGGACGCGGATGTACTCGTGCATGCTGTGATGGACGCGCTTTTAGGGGCTGCCGGCATGGCGGACATTGGTGGCCTTTTTCCTGACACGGATGCGGAGTTTAAGGATATTTATTCCATAGAGCTGTTGCGCAGGGTAGGGGCAGAGCTTGGGCAGCGTGGGTTTGTGATCGAGAGCATTGACAGCACGTTGATTCTGCAAATGCCCAAGGTGATGCCTTATCGCGCGCAGATGATCCACCGTATGGCGGACGCGCTTCGTGTGCCGCAAAGCAGGGTCAACGTCAAAGCCACGACCACTGAGTTTTTGGGCGCCGTGGGGCGCGGCGAGGGCGCGGCGGCTCAGGCGGTTTGTATTTTAAGGAAACACAGCAACAAGGAATGGTAATATGAAAAAGCACAGAGGAATGACGACTGTGAGAAGGCCGATGGGTCTTTCCAGAATCAAAAGGAGCGATATGTGGCTTAAGTTGCGTATCGGTATTTTGATTACGGCGGTTTCCGCAGGCGTTCTGGCGGTGATTCTGTTCGGATTTCCGCTGATTGAGGATCTGATTAAGGGCGTTGATCCCAGCTTGCGTTACCAGCCCAAGGTAGAATCCAATTTTATCGAGCAGGAGCAAGCGCCGGAAAAAGAAGAAATTAAGGTGAACGAAATTTATTTTGGCGGAGACGACAAGATCGGTTCCAAAATTTTGCTCAAAAATGAACCGTACCTTGACAACAAAAGAATTATTTTCACAACAGAGCTTGTAAAATCAGAAGTAACGAAACTCGATAGCGTCGTTTTATATGATACGCAAACGGAGACGCAGACGGTGCTTCCAAACGTTGAAAAAAAATATGATAATTTGCTTTCGCCAATGCTTTCGGGCAATATAGCGGTATGGATTGATAGCTTGGAGGGGGCGGGCGGCGGCGGCCGGATTGTGGGATATGACCTTGATACAAACGAGCAGTTTGAGATCAAGGAATACGCTTACGCGATGCCGAAGCTCTCGATTGCGGGAGATTATCTCGCGTTTATGCAACGGGCGGGAGAAAAAACACAGCGTCTTTACGTTTACAACATAAAAACCCGCGAGGCGGCCACGGTAAAGCTGTTTGAAGACACGGCGGGCAACAGTGACGCGGATATTTCTCTCAATGATATGGTGTGGGCTGAAAAAATAGTGAAAAAGGACGGAACCGCGGAAAGTATTTTAAAGCGGATTGTGTTTGAAAATGGAGTCGGCAAATACGATAATTATGATTTTGGAAAGGAAGTCTATCATCCCAAAACGAATGGAAGAGACATCGTTTTCAGCACCTCCGAAAATGGATTGGAAGGTTCGCTGATGCTCTCGGTGGGCGGCAATGCGCCGGCAAAAATTGCAGAGGGCGCATTAAATTATGATATTGGGAACAACTATGTGGTGTATACAAAAGACGACGCAATCGTGCTTTGCTATACAGACATGCAGCGGACGGATAAAATCACGGGCGATATAACAAAAAACCTGCTTGCCTCAGCCAACGGGAACGCAATTTGTTTCTATGATATTACTGATAAAAAGGATGTGCTCAACGAAATCGTGAAATATGCTTTCGTAAATTAACGGCGGAGGAAAAGAGTGGTAAAAAGTAAAACACAGTTTGTGTGCAGCGAATGCGGATATGCGAGCGGAAAATGGGCGGGAAAATGTCCGTCCTGTGAAAACTGGAATACGATGGTGGAAGAAGTCGTGGAGGTTGTGTCTGCGGGCAAACAAAGGGCGGCGGCGATTCCCGCCCGCATTGTCACATTTGACAAAATTCCGGCGGAATCGGAAAAGCGGTTTCGCACGGGCATCGAGGAATTTGACCGCGTTTTGGGGGGCGGCGTTGTGCCGGGCGGCGTGACGCTTGCCGGAGGAGAACCGGGAATTGGAAAATCAACGCTCTTTTTGCAGGTGGCAAAAAAGCTGACCACCTATGGAAATGTGCTCTATGTGTCGGGCGAGGAATCTCCATCGCAGATCAAGCTGCGTGCGCAGCGGCTTAATGTGGCCGAAAATATTTACCTGATGGCGGAGACAGAAGTGGGCAGTATTCTTGCGGGCGTAGAACAGCTTGCGCCCAAGTTTTTGATTGTGGATTCCATCCAGACCCTTTATGACGCGAATCTTTCTTCCGCGCCGGGCAGCGTGGCTCAGGTGCGCGGATGTGCGTCGCGCGTGACGCAGGCAGCGAAAAGAATGGGGATGGCAGTGTTTATTGTGGGGCATGTGACCAAGGAAGGCGCGCTTGCGGGGCCCCGTGTGCTGGAACATCTGGTGGACACCGTATTATATTTTGAAGGAGAGCGGACTTCCAATCTGCGTATTTTGCGCGCGGTGAAAAATCGCTTTGGTTCCACAGACGAAATCGGCGTATTTGAAATGCGAGATGTGGGCATGGTGGAAGTGAAAAATCCGACGATGCTCTTTGAAGCGGACTTTCATCAGGAGTTGAGCGGCGTTTCCATTTTTGCGGCCACGCAGGGCACGCGGCCTATGCTGCTGGAGATACAGGCGCTGTGTGCGCACACGCAGCTTAATATCCCGCGGCGGCTGTGCTCCGGAATCGACGCAAACAGGCTTTATATGATTTGTGCCGTTTTGGAAAAGAAAATCGGGTTAAAGCTATATAATGAAGATATTTTTGTAAATGTGGCGGGGGGAATCCGCGTGCGCGAACACGCGGCGGATCTTTCCATGGCTGTTTCCATCGTATCCTCCCTGAGAAATCTAAGCGTTCCGCGCGATATGGCCTTTATTGGGGAAATTGGGCTTTCCGGCGAAATTCGCCATGTGGCCCAGCTTTCAAGACGCATTTCAGAATGTGCAAAAATGGGAATCGATACGGTATTTGTCCCTAAGCAAAGCATGGAAAAAGGAATGGACGCAAAAATAAATGTCGTGGGGGTGAGCACTCTTTCGGATGTTCTGGCAAAGGCGTTTTGAGTTTGTTCAAAGCGAGTTCACAAAAAGTACATAATTTTAAGGTATTGTGTAAGGGGAACAAAAAACAACCTGTACGCAGGTTTATATAGAAAATGTTTCCTGGGAAGGAGGAACGCGAATGTTTTACAAATTGATGAGGCTGTTCATCAGTGTTCTGGGCTTCTTCGTAGGGCCGGGGATTGTGCTGCTGTGTGTGAAGCTGTATAACTATTTTGCGGAGACAGACTTTTTTGGTACATTGCAGACATGGGTGCCGTTTGTGATTTATATTGGGAGTGGAATTATTTCCGGAATCATCTTTTTATTTTTATCCCGCAAACTGGCAAAGATGTTTGATAAAAACACGAAGCAGATCGAATCCAAGCTTGCGTCGACGCCCTCGGCAACATTGCTTTCAGGGACCATCGGTCTCATACTGGGCCTTGTGGTTGCGGCTCTGGTTTCCATTATCATCGGGCTGATTCCGATTGCGTGGATTTCGATTCCGCTCACCATATTTGTTTATCTGGTGTTTGGCTCGATCGGGCTGTCGATAGGAGTAAAACGCAGAATTGACCTTGCTTCGTTCATGCACACGCGCAAGACAGGGAAAAGTACGGAATCCAAAAAAGAAGGGCAGTATATCTCCCCTAAAATATTGGATACCAGCGTGATTATTGACGGACGGATTCTTGACATCTGCAAGACCGGCATGTTTGAGGGGGAAATCGTGGTGCCTGAGTTTGTGCTTGGAGAGCTGCAGCGGATTGCGGATTCCGGCGATTCGATGAAGCGTACGCGCGGCAGGCGCGGGCTGGATATTTTGAACAGCATGCAAAAGGAACTAAAAATTCCGGTCAGGATCACGGATATCGATTATGAGGATGTGCCGGAAGTGGATATCAAGCTCTTAAAGCTTGCAAAGGATTTAAACGGCAAGGTCGTGACCAATGATTATAACTTAAATAAGGTCGCGGCGGTGCAAGATGTGCCGGTATTTAACATCAACGAGCTTGCGAATGCGGTAAAGCCGATTTTGATGGCGGGCGAGGAGTTGATGGCCACCATTGTGAAGGACGGAAAAGAGGCGAATCAGGGAATTGCATATCTTGACGACGGCACGATGATCGTTGTGGAGGGCGGCAAGGGAATGATTGATCAAACCATGCAGGTTGTTGTTACCAGCATTTTGCAGACGGCGGCGGGCCGGATGATTTTTGCAAAGATAAAATCCTAACAGAAGAGCAGGACAATGTGTCCTGCTCTTCTTGCCGGCAGATATACGTGATTTTATGGGGGAAGAGGATATGCGGTTAAAAATGATTGCCTGCAAGGCGCTCTACAGGGAAGTATCACTGCTGACAGCACAAAGCGATCATTTTGTGGATGTGACTTATTTGCGGCAGGGGCTTCATGATACGCCCGCGCTTTTAAAAGAGCAGCTTCAAAAGGAAATCGACAAAATTGATGAAGGGAATGATCCCTACACCTACTCATCCTATTTTTCAAAGCGCGATTTTGACGCGATTCTTCTCGGATACGGGCTGTGCTCCAATGGCGTGGTGGGAATCTCCTCCCAAAAGTATCCGATTGTCGTTCCCCGGGCGCACGACTGTATTACGTTGTTTTTGGGATCGCGCGAGCGTTATCAGGAATATTTCGACCGGCACAGCGGAACTTATTGGTATACGGCGTCGTGGATCGAGAACGGCGGCACGCCCTCCAAACAGACAGAGGAGGAAATGCTCAAGGTGTATGCGGAAAATTATGGGGAAGAGAATGCGGAATTTTTGCTGTATTCTGAGCTCACGGGCAATTATAACCGGTGCGCCTATGTGCGCTGGGATGAATTTTCCTTCCCGCACCACGAAAAATATACGCAGGAAGCGGCGGAGCACTTTGGATGGGATTTTGATCTGGTACAGGGTAATAGCTGCCTGATGAGGGACTTTATTGAGGGCAGGTGGGAGAATGATAAATTTCTGGTCGTGCAGCCGGGGCAAAAGATTGCCGCGGATTACCTGCGGGGCGGCAAGATTCTGACGGTGGTGGAGGAGTGAAAAAACGAATTGCTTGTTTTGATTGAAATACAAAAAAAGATGTTGACATCTTGATTTCCTTGTGATAATATAGTAAACTGCATTAGCATAGTAGTACTGTGGAGAGTTGCCGCTATCGGTCACTTGGAAAAGTGCATAGGAATGCGGTTTTTTAGCGCCTTTGGAAAATGGGGCAATTTGTACTGCTTTTGGACGTTGTAAGATAATCAATTTAAATATAGGAGTTGTTGTTTAGTATGCATGAAGTTAAGTTTGGAACAAATAAGAGAATGACCTTTTCAAAGATCAAAGAAGTTCTAGACATGCCGGACTTAATCGAAATCCAGAAAAACTCTTACCAAAGGTTTTTGGAGGAAGGGCTTGGAGAAGTACTGAAAGACATCTCCCCCATTATCGACTATTCTGAAAATCTGGTTCTTGAGTTTGTGGACTACCATATCTCTGAAACCCCTAAATACGATGTAGAGGAATGCAAGGAACGCGATGTAAACTATGCTGCGTCTTTAAAGGTACAGGTTCGTTTGCTGAATAAGGAAACGGGCGAGGTAAAAGAGCAGGAAGTTTTCATGGGCGATTTTCCATTGATGACCGAAAAGGGAACTTTCATCATTAACGGTGCAGAGCGCGTTATCGTATCGCAGCTCGTGCGCAGCCCCGGCGTTTATTATGGGGACGCGAAAGATAAGACAGGCAAAGATCTTTTCAGCTCTACCGTGATTCCAAACCGTGGCGCGTGGCTGGAATATGAAACGGATTCCAACGACTGCATGTATATCCGCGTAGACCGCACAAGGAAGCTGCCTGTGACGGTGTTTTTGCGTGCGATGGGGCTTGCGTCGGATACGGACCTCCGGAATTATTTTGGAGACGACGTTAATATCGAAGCGACAATCAAAAAAGACAATACCTCTTCCAAGGAAGAAGGGCTCATCGAAATTTATAAGCGTTTGCGTCCGGGCGAACCGCCGACGGTGGAGAGCGCGAATATTTTGATTGGCTCGTTGTTTTTTGATAATAAGCGTTATGACCTTGCGCGCGTGGGACGCTATAAATTCAATAAGAAGCTGGCGATTTCGCAGCGCATTGCAAATCAGGTTGCGGCAGGCAATGTGATCAATGAAGATACCGGCGAGCTTTTGTGCGCGGCAGGCGATGTGATCACGGAAAAAATCGCTCTTGAAATCGAGAATGCGGGGATTGCCTCCGTTGATGTTTCCATTGGAGAAGAGGTCGCGCGCGTTCACGGAAACCGTTTTGTGGATGCCAAAAAGCATTTGGGCTTTGATCCCAAATCGGTGGGGCTCAATGAAAAAGTTTACTATCCGGCGCTGAAGGAAATTCTCGACGAGTGTGGGGATGATACGGCAAAGCTGAAAGAAGAACTCAAGGAAAATGTTTCCGTGCTGATTCCCAAGCACATCATCATTGACGATATGTTTGCGTCGGTCAGCTATTTCCTCGGTCTTAAGTACGGCCTTGGCGTGACGGACGACATCGACCACCTTGGCAACAGAAGACTCAGAAGCGTGGGCGAGCTGCTGCAAAACCAGATCAGGGTTGGCCTTACAAGGCTGGAAAGGGTTGTGCGTGAGAGAATGTCCATTCAGGATATGGATGTGGCGACGCCTTCCAACCTGATTAACATTCGTCCGGTGACGGCTTCCATCAAGGAATTTTTCGGTTCCTCGCAGCTGTCGCAGTTCATGGATCAGACAAACCCGCTTGCCGAGCTGACGCACAAAAGAAGATTATCGGCATTGGGACCGGGCGGACTTAATCGTGACCGCGCAAGCTTTGACGTGCGCGACGTTCACCATTCCCATTATGGACGCATGTGTCCGATTGAAACGCCGGAAGGTCCGAACATCGGCCTCATCGGCTCTCTTTCGACGTATGCCCGCATCAATGAATATGGATTTATCGAGACGCCTTTCCGCATGATTGACAAGAAGAAGGGCGCTGTTACCTCGAAAGTGCAATATATGACCGCGGATCAGGAAGAAGACCTCGTTGTGGCGCAGGCAAACGAGCCGATCGATGATGACGGTGTTTTTGAGCACGAGCGCGTTATGTGCCGCGTGCGCGACCAGATCGTTGAAGTTTCCAGAAACGAAGTTGACCTGATGGACGTATCGCCAAAGCAGCTTGTTTCGGTGGCAACGTCGCTCATTCCGTTCTTGGAAAACGACGACGCGAACCGCGCGCTGATGGGCTCTAACATGCAGAGGCAGGCGGTGCCGCTTCTGATTCCGGAATCCCCTGTGGTGGGAACGGGTATGGAATATAAAGCTGCTTACGACTCGGGCGTGCTTTCGATTTCCAAGAAGAGCGGCGTTGTAAAGAGCGTTGACGCAAAGAAAATTGTGATCGCGAACGACGACGCGACAGAGTCTGAATTCCGGTTGATTAAGTTTGCGCGCTCCAATCAGGGAACGTGCATCAACCAGCTTCCGATCGTTTATGAAGGACAGAAGATCGATGCGGGGCAGGTTCTCGCGGATGGCCCTTCCACGGCAAACGGTGAGCTGGGTCTTGGTAAAAACCTCCTGATCGGCTTTATGACATGGGAAGGTTACAACTACGAGGACGCGATGCTGATTTCCGAGCGGCTGGTGAAGGACGATGTGCTTACCTCCATCCACGTTGCGGAATATGAGGCGGAAGCGCGCGACACCAAGCTCGGACCGGAAGAAATCACGAGGGACATTCCCAATGTGGGCGAGGACGCTTTAAAAGACCTTGACGCGCGCGGCATTATCCGCATCGGCGCGGAGGTGAGAAGCGGCGATATCCTGGTTGGAAAGGTAACGCCCAAGGGCGAAACTGAGCTGACGGCGGAAGAACGTCTGCTCCGCGCGATTTTCGGCGAAAAGGCGCGCGAGGTGCGCGATACCTCGTTGCGGGTGCCGCACGGCGAGGGCGGTGTGGTCGTTGACGTAAAAATATTCACGCGTGAGAACAAAGATGAACTCACAGCGGGAGTCAATAAACTGGTGCGCGTTTATATCGCGCAGAAGAGAAAAATATCCGTGGGCGACAAGATGGCAGGCCGCCACGGGAACAAGGGTGTTATCTCCCGCATTCTTCCAATGGAGGACATGCCGTTCCTGCCGGACGGAAGACCGCTTGACATCGTGCTTAACCCTCTGGGCGTGCCCTCCCGTATGAACATCGGACAGGTACTGGAGGTGCATCTTGGCAGGGCAGCTAAGGCACTTGGCTTTAAAGTGGCGACTCCCGTATTCGACGGCGCGACAGAGGAAGACATCGAGCAGCTTTTGGAGCAGAGCGGGTTATCGCCGGACGGAAAAACGGTGCTTTACGACGGACGCAGCGGCGAGCCGTTTGAAAACCGCGTAACCGTTGGCTATATGTATATCCTGAAGCTTCACCATCTGGTGGACGATAAAATCCACGCGCGTTCCACAGGTCCTTACTCTCTGGTTACGCAGCAGCCGCTGGGCGGTAAAGCGCAGTTCGGCGGACAGCGTTTTGGAGAGATGGAAGTTTGGGCGCTGGAAGCTTATGGCGCAGCCAATACATTGCAGGAAATCCTGACGGTGAAATCGGACGACGTGGTGGGCCGCGTAAAAACCTACGAGGCGATTGTCAAAGGCGAAAACATTCCGGAGCCGGGCGTTCCTGAATCTTTCAAGGTGCTGATCAAAGAAATGCAAAGCCTTGGCCTCGACATCAAGGTGCTTTCCGAAGACAGGGGCGAAATCGCCATCAAGGAAGCGGATGAAGACGACGGTATGGCAATCGATATCAATATTGCAGGGATTGAAGACCTGCCCACGGACGGGGAAGATTTTGACGCGGGCGATATGGTCATCGAAGATCTCGACGATCTTTCGATCGACGAGCTTGACCTGCCGGACATCGATATGCTCGAGGATGAGGACATCGACTTTGACGACGACTTTGCTGACGATGTGATTGCCGACATGGATGACGACCTCGAAATTACGGAAGAACTCAATATCGATACGGATGTACTTGATGATGACGACGATCTGTAAGCCGACGGAATATTTGGAAGTAAGTAAAATTTTTGACATAGCAGAGAGGAGAGGAGTTTACTTTGTTTGAACTCAACACTTTTGATTCGATTCAGATAGGTCTTGCGTCTCCGGAGAAAATTCGCGAGTGGTCAAGGGGAGAGGTGAAAAAGCCTGAAACCATCAACTACCGCACATTGAAACCGGAAAAGGACGGGCTTTTCTGTGAACGCATTTTTGGGCCGACAAAGGACTGGGAATGTCACTGCGGAAGGTATAAAAGAATCCGCTACAAAGGGATTGTGTGCGAAAAGTGCGGCGTGGAAGTAACGCGCGCCAAGGTGCGCCGCGAGCGTATGGGGCACATTGAGCTTGCCGCCCCGGTGTCACACATCTGGTATTTTAAAGGCATTCCGTCCCGCATGGGGCTGCTGTTGGACATGTCTCCAAGGTCGCTCGAAAAGGTGCTGTATTTTGCAGCCTTTGTCGTGACCGATCCGGGTGAAACGCCTCTCGAATACAAACAGCTTTTGACGGATAAGGAATACCGCGAGGCACAGGCCAAGTTTGGAGAAGAAGCTTTTTCGGCGGGTATGGGCGCGGAAGCGGTCAAGATATTGCTGAAAAAGGTAGACCTTGAAGGTTCCGCAAAGGAACTGCGCGAGGAGCTGAAAACTTCGACAGGGCAAAAGCGTATTCGCGCGATCAAACGCCTTGAAGTGGTGGAAGCGTTCCGCCAATCCGGAAACAAGCCGGAATGGATTATTATGGATGTGGTGCCGGTGATTCCGCCGGAGCTTCGCCCCATGGTACAGCTTGACGGCGGCAGGTTTGCAACGTCTGACCTTAACGACCTTTACCGTCGTGTGATTAACAGAAACAACCGTCTTAACAGGCTGTTGCAGCTTCGTGCGCCGGACATCATCGTGCGCAACGAAAAGCGTATGCTGCAGGAGGCTGTGGACGCGCTCATTGATAACGGCAGGCGCGGCCGCCCTGTAACAGGGCCGGGCAACCGTCCGTTGAAGTCTTTATCCGACATGCTGCGCGGTAAGCAGGGACGTTTCCGCCAGAATCTTCTGGGAAAACGTGTCGACTATTCCGGACGTAGCGTTATCGTGGTAGGGCCTGAACTGAAAATGTACCAGTGCGGCCTGCCCAAGGAGATGGCGCTTGAGCTCTTCAAGCCTTTCGTGATGAAAAAGCTTGTGGAGGAGAGCTACGCGCACAACATCAAATCCGCGAAACGGATGGTGGAAAAGGTGCGTTCCGAGGTTTGGGACGTGTTGGAAGAAGTAATTAAAGGACATCCGGTGCTCTTAAACCGTGCGCCTACGCTGCATAGATTAGGCATCCAGGCGTTTGAGCCGGTGCTGGTGGAAGGACGCGCGATCAAGCTGCACCCGCTTGCGTGTACGGCGTATAACGCAGACTTTGACGGCGACCAGATGGCTGTGCACGTTCCGCTTTCCGTAGAAGCGCAGAGCGAAGCGAGATTCCTCATGCTGGCGGCAAACAACATTTTGAAGCCGCAGGATGGAAAGCCGGTTGTTTCGCCCACGCAGGATATGGTTATCGGTTCTTACTACCTGACGATTCACAGGGAAGGCGCAAAGGGCGAGGGAAGCATTTTCTCATCGCCGGAAGAAGCGATTCTGGCGTACAACACCGGAAACATCGATTTGCAGGCCATGGTGAAAATCCGCGTGACAAAAGAAGTCGACGGCGAGATGAAAACCGGCATCATCGAGACAACCACGGGCCGCGTGATCTTTAACGACGCAATCCCGCAGGATCTTGGATATATGGATCGCTCCAAGCCTGAAAATGAACTGAGATTTGAAGTTGACCAGCTGATCGATAAAAAGCAGCTGGGAAAACTGGTTGATTTATGCTTTGCCAAGCTTGGGCCGACAAAAACGTCGCATGTGCTTGACAACATCAAAAAGCAGGGCTTCCACTATTCGACGATTGGGGCAATCACGGTTTCCGTATCGGATATCAAGATTCCGCCGGCGAAAAAGAAGCTGATTCAGGAAGCGGAAGACCGCGTGCTGACGATTGAAAAGCAATATAAGCGCGGCCTGCTAACAGAAAAAGAAAAGAAGGACAACGCCGTTAAGGTTTGGGAGGAGACGACCAACAAGGTAACGGATGCGCTCATGAAGAGCCTCGACCGGTTTAATCCGATCTACATGATGGCAAACTCCGGCGCGCGTGGTTCCACGAACCAGATCAGACAGCTGGCCGGTATGCGCGGATTGATGGCTGACCCGAATGGTGAAATCATCGAAATCCCGATCAGGGCGAACTTCCGTGAAGGTCTTACCGTTCTGGAATACTTCATTTCCTCGCACGGCGCGAGAAAAGGTCTTGCGGATACGGCGCTCAGAACGGCTGACTCAGGATATCTGACCCGCCGTCTGGTAGACGTTTCGCATAACGTAATCGTGCGCGAAGTAGACTGCTTTGAAAATCTGGGCGAACAGGTGCAGGGCGTACCGATTCGCAACCTGACCAATTCAAACGGCAAGGAAATTGTCGAGCCGCTGGAAGACCGGATTCGCGGACGCTATACGTCGCGCGAGGTGGTTGACGGGCAGGGCAATGTGCTGCTTGGGGCAAACGAGCTGATTACGAGCGAGCTTGCAAGCAGGATTGTGAAAGCCGGAATTGACGAAGTATACATCAGAACCGTCTTTACCTGCAAGAGCGAGCACGGCGTATGCGCGAAATGCTATGGCGCGAATATGGCGACAGGCTACAAGGTGGATATCGGCGAGGCGGTCGGCGTTATCGCGGCGCAGTCCATCGGTGAGCCGGGTACGCAGCTGACGATGAGAACGTTCCACACCGGCGGCGTTGCGGGCGGTGATATCACGCAAGGTCTGCCGCGTGTCGAGGAATTGTTTGAGGCGAGAAAACCGCGCGGACTTGCGGTGATTTCAGAAATCGCAGGCACGGTTGCAATTAACGATACGCGTAAAAAGCGCGAGATCACGGTTGCGAACGACGCGGGCGAGGCAAAGACGTACCTTATTCCTTACGGATCGCGCGTAACGGTAGCGGACGGGCAGGTAATCGAGGCGGGCGACGAGCTGACCGAAGGTTCCATCAACCCGAACGATATCTTAAAGATCAAAGGCGTGAAGGGCGTGCAGGAATACCTGCTTAAGGAAGTACAGATGGTTTACCGCTTGCAGGGCGTTGAGATTTCCGACAAGCATTTGGAGATTATCGTGCGCTGCATGCTCAAAAAATGTAAGATTGAGGACGCGGGCGACACCAGCATGCTTCCGGGCGAACTGGTGGATATCTTCCAGTTTGACAAGGAAAACGAGCAGATGGTCCGCGAGGGCAAGGAACCGGCAACGGCTTCACGCGTGCTCCTTGGAATTACGAAGGCATCGCTTTCCACGAACAGCTTCCTGTCGGCGGCATCCTTCCAGGAAACGACAAGGGTGCTCACCGAAGCGGCGATCAAAGGAAAAGTCGATCCGCTGCTGGGGCTTAAGGAGAACATCATCATTGGTAAGCTGATTCCTGCCGGAACGGGCATGAAGCGGTATAAGAACATCGATGTGATCTCCAATGTAGTAAATGATGATATCGCGTCGCAGATCGATGCGGATATTACGGATATCTGATCAAGAGTGTTTGAATGGTGGGCGGAGGTTACGATTACCTCTGCCCATTATTTCATGGAAACACGGGCGCGCAGGCGTCCCGCTTTATAAAAGGGGTTTAGGAAATTCATGAGTAATGGGAATGGAACGGGTCAGGGCAGCGACCCGAAGGAAAAGTGCCCGATTGCGGACACCGAGCTGTGTGAGTGGCTGGGAAAGAACGGGTGCTACCAGTGCTATATCAGCACGCTGAAAACACCTGAAGCAAAGGAAAAAGCGCTTGCCAACTGGCGAACGACGCTTTCTTACCTGCCAAGCAACATCGATGAGCTCCATACGACGGGAAAATGCCAGTTCTGCAAGGAAGATGAGCCGGAGGAAAGCGACGGCTATGCTACTTTTGAAATTGCGCATCCCGAACCGTATGCGGAAAAGGGAATGATTTTCGGACTGGGCAAAAAGGTGCGCACGCCCGTCGGATCTCTGCTGACCTTGCAGGTGAGCATTGGAAAGGAATGCCGCAAGGCGTTCCGCATGATTGATTTTATGCAGATGGGATTTTTGATCCTGTTTGTGGTGGCGGGCTTTGTTCTGCTGATGATCCCGCAGATCAGCGGCCCTCTTGCAAACTGGTTCGTGTTCATGCCTTATCTGCTCATCATACTGATGGGGCTGGCGGGATATTTTCTTGGAAAGAACATGTCGGCGGCTTATCTGAAAAAGATATCCAAGAAAGTCAGGATCGACCTGAGGGAAATAAAGCTTATCAAGCAGATGCTGGACAGGGGATGGTTCTTCTTCCAGACATCGAACGGAATGCCGCGGGTGTTCTTCTCAAAGAAAAAAGGATATGAGTGCCTAAAGTGCCAGCCGAAAGAGCCGGTGGAAGAACTGGCGGAGGCTGCGGACGAAGACGAGGAAACACTTGACAATATGAATATATAGATGATATTATATTTAGGCGTGCTTTTTGCGTTTTTTTGAGGTGTGTATTTGTGTGTCATGAATTGAAAAGCGCTGAAAATAAGGTAGTGGGGCTAAAACAACTCTTGCGCGGATTGGAAGCGGACGAGGTTTTGGCAGTCTATATCGCAGACGATGCGGAGGAACACGTCAAGGAACGAATTCTTTCTGCCGTAGGCGAAAAAGACGTTCATATCGTGTATGTACAATCCATGCGCGACCTCGGAAATGCATGCGGAATTGATGTTCCGGCCTCTTGCGCGGCGATCATCAAAAACTAATTCTCTTCATGGGTTGCGGAGAATTTGAACCATAACAATTTAGAATGGAAAAGAAAGAAAGGAAGGTGCGTGTATGCCTACCATTAACCAACTGGTGAAAAACGGCAGAAAATCACAGGTTTCGAAATCAAATTCGCCTATCTTAAAGCAATGCCCACAGAAAAGGGGCGTATGTTTGGCTGTTAGGACAATGACTCCTAAGAAACCGAACTCTGCTTTGCGTAAAATTGCAAGAGTACGTCTTGTAAACGGCATGGAAGGTACGGCTTATATTCCGGGTATCGGCCATAATCTGCAGGAGCACAGCGTTGTTCTGATCAGAGGCGGCAGAGTAAAAGATTTACCTGGTGTAAGATATCATATTGTTCGCGGTGCTCTGGATACAGCGGGTGTTGCGGATCGGAAACAGGCTCGTTCGTGCTACGGCGCGAAAAAACCCAAGAAATAAGGCGCATTGCATGCGTTTTCCTGCGTAGGTTCGTTTGATTTACGGACGGACAGGAAGATTTCTTGAACTGGCTGCGGAAATGCTGATTTTGCGGCGGTTGTTTTCGAAAAAAATGGGTGAAGCAGGCTTCATTCCAAAGATAAATCGTAATTTATTCTTTAAAATAAGGAGGGCTTTTCAATGCCTAGACGTGGTGGAGTTCCAAAGCGTGAGGTAATAGCGGATCCGATGTATAACAGCACGGTTGTGACCAAGCTGATCAACCAGATTATGGTGGACGGCAAGCGCGGCACATCCCAGAGAATTTGCTATGACGCTTTTGAAATAATCAAAGAAAAAACAGGAAAAGACGCAATTGAAGTGTTCAATGCGTGTATGGAAAATATCATGCCTGTGCTGGAGGTTAAGGCGCGGCGCGTAGGCGGCGCAACCTATCAGGTGCCGATGGAAGTGCGTCCGGAAAGACGCCAGACGCTGGCGATCCGCTGGCTGTCGCTTTTCTCAAACAAGCGCAGCGAGCGTACTATGAGGGAACGCCTTGCGGCTGAAATCATGGATGCGGCGAATAACACCGGCTCAAGCGTGAAAAAGAAAGAAGACATGCACAAGATGGCGGAAGCAAACAAAGCGTTTGCGCATTACCGCTGGTAAGCATTGCTCGATAATCGCATGTAAGGACACGAGATACGGTTTTAGGAGCAGATTGCTCTTAAAACCGTTCATGCCTTTATGCGGGCGCGAAAGAGTGCCCTCTTAAGCCTCGCGAAATGAGTCAAGCGTGGCAAGAGGATAAGATGGATGGCCGCAAAGCCATTAGAGCAAGCGAGTGAGGCGGAGTATCCGCGAAAGCGGAACGAAGCAGGCGAGCTTTGCGA
>CAZQDA010000048.1:0-2587 GCA_964592155.1 uncultured Christensenella sp. | reverse complement strand
CGCGAAAGCGGAACGAAGCAGGCGAGCTTTGCGACGACGAGCGAACACATGGCAGCATGTGTCGTAAAAGCGCAGTCGGAGTCCTTGCTTGAGGCAAACATAAATTTCTTGTAAACGGAGCGTAAAGATTCTGTGAAAACAAGTATTTTGTAAGCCAAATAAGGTAATATGGTACTGTGTGAATAAAACGGGCCGGACATACCTTTGGTGCAGGGCCTGAAAAAATGTAATGAAAAAAAGTATCATATAAGTTTTCATCAGAATGGAAAGGAGAAACAATGGCTGGAAAATTTCCACTTGAAAAGGTAAGAAACATTGGGATTATGGCGCATATTGACGCCGGTAAGACCACTGCTACCGAACGTATTCTGTTCTACACGGGCAGGACGTACAAAATCGGCGATACCCACGACGGCAACGCGGTCATGGATTGGATGGAGCAGGAGCAGGAAAGAGGTATCACGATTACATCTGCTGCGACAACGACGCAGTGGGAGGGTCATCAGATTAACATCATCGACACCCCCGGACACGTTGACTTCACCGTAGAGGTGGAGCGTTCTTTGCGTGTTCTTGACGGTGCGGTGGCTGTATTTTGCGCGAAGGGCGGCGTAGAGCCCCAGTCTGAAACCGTATGGAGACAGGCGGAGGGTTACGGCGTACCGCGTATGGCGTTTGTCAATAAAATGGACATCATGGGCGCTGACTTCTACAACGTAGTTGACATGATTAAAGAGCGTCTGGGCGCGAACCCGGTTCCGCTTCAGCTGCCGATTGGCGTGGAGGACACCTTCTCAGGAATCGTGGATCTCGTCGAGATGAAGGCGGTTACTTATCCGGATGATGATGCGACGGGAACGAAGTTTGACGTGGTAGAGATTCCGGAAGACATGAAGGATATGGCGGACGAATATCGCGAAAAACTGATCGAAGCGGTTGCGGATCAGGATGAATCCATCATGGAAAAATATTTTGCAGGCGAAGAAATCAGCAAGGAGGAAGTCATCCGTGTATTGCGCAAAGGCACGATCGCGGGGCAGATCATTCCGGTATGCTGCGGAAGCGCGTACAGGAACAAAGGCGTGCAGCCTCTGCTGGACAAAATTGTTGAACTGATGCCTTCTCCGCTCGACATTCCTCCTGTTAAGGGAATCAAACCCGGAACGGAAGAAGAGATCGAGCGTCCTGCGGATGTAAGCGGTCCGTTTGCGGCGCTGGCGTTTAAGATTATGGCTGATCCGTTTGTCGGCAAGCTGGCATTTTTCCGTGTATATTCCGGTAAGGTGAGGAGCGGTTCTTACGTTTTGAACTCTACCAAGGGAAAGCGCGAAAGAATCGGACGTATTTTGCGTATGCACGCAAACCACAGGGAAGAAGTGGATGAGGTCGAGGCTGGCGATATTGCGGCGGCTGTCGGCTTTAAGGATGTTGGAACAGGCGATACGCTGTGCGACGACAAACAGCAGATCATTCTGGAAAACATGGTGTTCCCCGATCCGGTTATTCAGGTGGCGATTGAGCCCAAGACAAAAGCCGGACAGGAAAAAATGTCTGTTGCGCTGCAGAAGCTGGCGGAGGAAGATCCGACATTCCGCGCGTACACCGACGAGGAAACAGGACAGACGATTATTGCCGGCATGGGCGAGCTTCATCTGGAGATCATCGTAGACCGTATGCTCCGCGAGTTTAAGGTGGAAGCTTCGGTTGGTAAGCCTCAGGTTTCCTACAGAGAAACGATGACCAAGCCTGTTGACGTGGAAGGTAAGTATGTGCGCCAGTCTGGCGGTAAAGGTCAGTACGGCCATTGTAAGATTCATGTTGAGCCGTTAGAGCCGGGCAGCGGTTATGTATTTGAAAGCAAAATCGTCGGCGGTTCGATTCCGAAGGAGTACGTTCCTTCCATCGACCACGGTATTCAGGAAGCGGCAAAGAGCGGTATTATCGGCGGGTTCGAAGTGATGGACTTCAAGGTTACGCTGCTTGACGGTTCCTACCATGAAGTAGACTCCTCTGAAATGGCGTTTAAGATCGCGGGCTCCATGGCGATCAAGCAGGCATTTGAAAAGGGCGGAAGCGTACTTCTCGAGCCGATGATGAAGGTGGAGGTCGTTGTTCCGGAGGATTACCTCGGCGATGTTATGGGTAATGTAAACTCGCGCCGCGGACGTATCGAAGGGACGGAAGCGCGCGGCGGCGGACAGATCATCCGTGCGATCGTTCCGCTTTCAGAGATGTTCGGCTATGCGACGGATCTGCGTTCCAGAACACAGGGCCGTGGACAGTTCACAATGCAGTTTGACCATTATGAGCCGGTTCCCAAGAGCATGGTGGAGAAAGTAACCGGAGAGAAAAAATAGAAAAAGCGTCCGGCGCGACGCATCTTGAATTTTTTGGCGCGTTCGCAGACCGCGATGAACTACATTGTTCCATCCCGCTCTGCGAATGCTTGAAAAATCCAACCTGCATCCACGCCAAACCACTTTTTCCCAGAATGTAGAATAAAAAATAATAAGAAACAAGGTTTTTAAGGAGAACAAGGAAATGGCAAAGGGTAAGTTTGAAAGAACCAAGCCGCATGTAAACATCG
>CAZQDA010000047.1:11747-21818 GCA_964592155.1 uncultured Christensenella sp. | reverse complement strand
AAGCGGATGCGGAGGAGATCAACCAAAAGATCAAGCGGTTAAAAAAGAAGGGATAATAAAAGGAACGCCTGCGGGCGTTCTTTTTTTGTATTTGACTATGGGAAAAATGCACCTTGCCCAAAATCGCTTGAAACGGGTATTGCACCATGATAATTTAGAATCACAAGACAGAAGGAAAGGAAAGAACATGGATAAAATCATTGAAGTTTCAGGGCTTAAAAAATCCTATGGCATGTTAAAAGCAGTAGGCGGGATCGATTTTTATGTGGAAAGAGGCTCGCTATTTGCCTTTTTGGGGCCAAACGGAGCAGGAAAATCCACCACCATCGATATGATTTCCACGCAGCTTAAGCCGGACGGTGGAGCGGTGGTTGTGGATGGAAATGTGCTCGGCAGGGAGGATGGAAAAATCCGGAGCAAAATTGGCATCGTATTTCAGGACAGCGTGCTGGATGCGCTTTTAAGCGTAAAAGAAAATTTATACAGTCGTGGGGCGCTTTACGGGATGGAAAAAGAGGAGCTGAAAAAGGCGGTGCAAACAGCTGCAATCACTGCGGATGTTACGGAATTTATGAGCCAGAGGTATGGAAAGCTTTCCGGCGGACAGCGGCGCAGGGCTGATATTGCGCGGGCGCTCGTGAATACGCCGCAGATACTTTTTCTCGACGAGCCAACCACAGGCCTCGATCCGCAAACCCGCAAAAAGGTATGGGAGACAATCAGGCGATTGCAAAAGGAACGGAATATGACCATCTTTCTGACCACGCATTACATGGAAGAGGCGGCGCAGGCAGATTATATCACCATCATGGATCATGGGTGTATTCTGGCCAAAGGAACGCCCGCACAGCTGAAGGAACAATATACGCGGGATACCTTAAAGCTGATGCCCAAGGATGCAAATGCCTTGGAACAAAGACTCGGCGAAGATAATGTTGTGTTCCAAAAAACCGGCGGAGAATATGTGATCAAACTGAAAAATACCGCCGACGCGATTGGCATAATCGAACGGAGCAGGGATAATATTGCGGGTATGGAAGTGCGTCGCGGGTCAATGGACGACGTATTTTTGAATATTACAGGTGCGGAGGTAAGGGACTGATGTTGAGTATGGCGAAACGGAATTTAAAACTATTTTTTAGAGATAAGAGCGCGGTGTTTTTTTCGCTGCTTGCTGTGCTCATCATCATTGCGCTGTATGCGGTGTTTTTGGGCGATACCATAACAAGCGGCATGGAGCATATCGAAGGGATCGACTTTTTGATGAACAGCTGGGTAATCGCGGGAATTCTTGCGGTCATCTCCATGACATCCACGCTGGGAGCGTTTGGCGTGATGGTGGAAGACAGGGCGAAAAAAATTTGGAAGGATTTTTTGGTGTCCCCATTGAAAAGGGGTTCGATTGGGGGTGGATATGTGCTGAGCGCCTATTGTGTGGGAGTGATCATGAGCCTGCTGGCGCTCGTTGTGGGCGAGCTTTACATTGTGGCCTGTGGCGGGGAAATCCTTACTGCGGAAAATATGGCAAAGGCGATTGGAACCATTTTGCTTTCCGTGCTTTCCAGCAGCGCCATTGTGTTTTTCGTGGTGTCGTTCTTCAAAAGCCAGAACGCGTTTACAACGGCGAGTACGGTGATCGGAACGCTGATTGGGTTTTTGACGGGCGTATATATTCCGATCGGTACGCTGCCGGATGCGGTGGGAACGATTATCAAAGCGTTCCCTGTCTCTTATTCCGCGTCCATGTTTCGTGAGATCATGACGGCACAGCCCTCGGCGGTTTCCTTTGACGGAGCGCCGGAAAGTGTGCTCAAAGAGTTTAATGCGGAGCTTGGGGTCAATTTTCAATTTGGCGATTTTACGACCACGGTCACGACATGCGTTATTGTGATGGTTGCTACGGCAGTTGTGTTTTATGGATTGTCCCTTTTGAATCTATCGAGGAAAAGGAAATAAAAAAGGCGAAGATCACTTCATCTTCGCCTTTGCTTGACTGCGCAAATCACACAGGCTTTTTCTCCTGCAAATATTTGACGCTGAATTCCTCAGGAGGAATCGGTTTTGAGATATAAAAGCCCTGAATGCAGTCGGCGCCCGCCGCGCAGACGGTTTCAAGCTCTTCGCGATGCTCCACGCCCTCTACGCATACGCTGATTCCCACGCTGTGGCAAAGCTTAATCACAGCGGCAATAAAGGAGCGGTTGAAGGCGTGGGCTTGATCGCTGATTTTGGAAATAAAGACGCGGTCAATCTTGACGATATCCGCGGGAGATTGTGACAACATGCCAAGTGAAGAATAACCCGTGCCAAAGTCGTCCATTGCAATGCGGATGTTAGCATCCCTCAGTTGGCAAAAGCTTTTCTTTAAAAGTTCCATATCTGTTACAAAATAGCTTTCCGTAAGCTCCAAAACAATATGGGACGCGTCAAGATCGTTTTCTTTTAACGTATCGGTCACAAAGGAAACAAAGGTATCATCCAAAAATTGCAGGTAGGACACATTGACATTGATCACAAATTCAGGGCAAAGCGCCGTCCATTTTTTGCACGTTTGAATGGCCTGCTCCAGAATCCATTTTCCGACAGGCACAATGAGGCCTGTTGATTCCAAAAGAGGGATAAATTCGCTGGGGAAGACCTCGCCAAAGGTTTTACTGCGCCAGCGCAAAAGAGCCTCCGCGCCGATCACCTCCATGCTTTCCGAATAAGAAAATGGCTGGTAGACCAGATAAAATTCAGCCATATTATTTAAGACACACGTTTGCAGTTGGCTGGAAATTTCGAAGTTTCTCAGCTTTGGCAAAATAGAGCCGGGCATGAAAAAGGAACAGGCATTTTTTCCTGAATTTTTTGCCGACTCAAGCGCTGTAGCTGCGTATTTGACAAGTGTGGCAAAATCAGTGCTGTCAGAGCCGATCATCGCAATACCGGCAGAGACGGAGCAATAATAGGTAGTGCCGTCTATTTCGTGCTCACGGTTGCTATATGTCTTAATTTGTTTATATAAATCTTTGAGCTCGCGGTGGGTGGCCCCTTTAAAAACAATTGCAAACTCATCTCCGTCAAAGCGGTAGATATTGGCCTGCGGCGGCAGCAGTCGCTGCACATCCTGCGCAAACTGGCGCAAAACAGAATCGCCAAAGCTGTGAGTGTTTAAGTTGTTGATTCTTGAAAAGTCATCAAGCCCAAGCAGCAGAATGCCGGAAGAGCCCTCGTGATCTTCCAGAATTTTATTCACGGCATGTTCGCATTCCCTTTGTTTAAAAAGGCCTGTCACATAGTCGACTTTTCCACTGTTGCTGAGGTTATTCACAACGCCCGCGAAAAAAACAGGCGTACCGTTTTCATCCCTTTGCAAAAGTCCGCGGCACACAACCCAGATATATTCATTCTTGCGGTTGCGCACCTGATATTCCACATTATGTTCATCAGTTTGCCCACTTAGCATCTGTTCGATGGAATCATAAAAGCGCGGTCTGTCTTTTTCGTGGATTAAGTCACCCCACAGCGGGATCAATCCATCCACAATGCGTCCGGGCAATTCGAAATCCCGCTCCATATTTTCGGAAACGAGCGAGCGGTCCGTCACCATGTCAACAATATAAATATAATCATTCGTACTTCTTACGATAGCGTTATAAAAAAGGACAGGATCGATGTGAAACTGTTCAGGAAATTTGTTGTAATTCATAAGAGCCCCCGCTATGATCAAAATATATGAGTCAACCAGATCGTTTTTTACCGACACTAAAAAATATGGTCTTCCCATACGATTTCTTGCATGTAGTATAATGGGTTTTCAAAAAGAAATCAATCAAAAACGGAATCTGTCACATAAAAATCCGGTCACAACTGTGACTGGATCGAAAAAAGAATAAAAATCTCATAAGATAACGAGCTATTTTCGTTTTTCTTTTCCTGATTTGATCATGGAAATCAATAAACCCAGCACGATAATAACAGAAATAAAGAGTCCTGCAAGCACCGCAAAAGTGCTCAGACTATAAATTGTGGGGTCGTTTTTGCCCAGATTGGAATATCCCGCGCTGATGATCACGCCGGCCATGACAATGCAGACTGCGAGCAGCACAACCGCAAATGAAATGCGGTTAAACATCCGCTCGATATTTTTCTCCATCCGGTCAAGATCTTTCACCTTCAGTTCAAGAGAATAGTCATTCTTTTTCAACTTGTGCATAAAAGTTACGAGGGAGGATGGAACGCTCTTTAAAAAATCAAACCAATCAAGGGCATAAGTCTGGATTTCGTTCTTAAACTCATCGGTTTTATACCGTTTTTTGAAAAGTCCGCGCACGGTCTGCTCTGCAATTTTAAGAATATTAACCGATGGATCCAGTTCCTCTACCACGCCCTGCGCGGTTCCGAGTGATTTTGCCACCAGAGTAAATTCGCGCGGGATTTTCATTTTGTACTTGCCTGCAAGGGTAAACACGCTGGTGAACACTTTGGCAATATTCACATCACCCAGGGGTACATAAAGATATTGATCCAAAAGCTCGTCCAAAGACCGTTCAAACATGGACATATCCACATCTGCGTCCGCCGCATCCATTTCAGTGATGCTTTGCGCGATTTTCAGTGTGTTGCGCGTGGCGATTCCCAAAACGAGCTCATTGAGCTGGTGGCGAAACCGGTTGTTGATAGAGCCCACCATTCCCAGATCGATAAACTCCACATATTTCCCATCGACAATCAACACATTTCCGGGATGCGGATCAGCGTGAAATACGCCATTTTCCAATATCTGGGTAATCAGAGAATTGGTAAACGTGTATGCGATTTCTGATGTGTTTGCGCCGGCAGCAGAAAGGGCGGGGAGATTATTGATTTTTACGCCGTCCACATAATCCATTGTGAGCACTTTGGGTGTGGTGTAAACCCAGCGTATTTTTGGAACGCGGATATTCTCTTGATTTGCTGTGCTCTCACGAAAAAAGTCTGTGTTTTCCCCTTCTTTGGTAAAATCGATCTCCTGCTCCATAACGCGGCGAAATTCGGCCACCATTCCTGAAAAATCATACATTTGACCATATTTGGAATACTTATCCACCAGACGCGCCAGTTTTTCCAGAATACCCAAATCGGTTTCAATACATTCTCTGATATTGGGCCGTTGTACCTTTACCACGACATCGGCACCCGAAAAAAGCCTGGCGCGATAAACCTGAGACATGGAAGCCGAAGCCAGCGGCGTGGGGTCAAACTCTGCAAACAGCTTATCTACCGTGTCGTCAAGCTCGGTCTCGATCACGGCGCGCGCCGCGTCATAAGAAAAAGGCGCAACGGAATCCTGCAACTTTTGCAGTTGCTTTGCCACATTTTCTGTGACAATATCCGTGCGCGTTGAAAGAATCTGCCCTAATTTAACAAAGGTGGGACCGAGCTCTTCACAGGTTTTGCGAATACGCTCTCCCACAGAGGGCAGATTTTGCCGCTGTTCCTGTTCAAAAATCTTTTGCGGATTTTTGCTCAAGGTAGATTTTACAAAAAGGAAACCTAAATTATTCCTGTTAAAAGCGGACAGGATTTCCTTATAGCGTTGCAGATTTCTTGCCGCGATGATCCTTCACCCCTCAATCAATGAGCAATTATTTTTTCTGTTCCTTTGCGGCGGAAATTTCCTCGCGGATGATTTCGCGAATGTCTTCCTTGGTGAGACGTTCACCGGCCGAAAGACCAACATCCGAAAGAGTGGTGCGGACTTCGTCTTTCACCATTTTATTGAGCTCCTGACGCTGGGCCTCACCCCTTTTGATCAGGTCGTTTGCAAAGCTCTGTGCGTCTTTCCTTTGCACTTCACCCTTTGCAACCATCTTTTCTACCATTTCTTCGATTTTTTCACGGGAATACGCAAATAAGCCCATGCCGAAGTTGATTCCGTCTTCAATAATGTTTGACATGTGAAAAGCCTCCTTTTCCTTTTAATCTTATTATAATACAATTTTGGCAGAAGTAAACCGTGAATCAGGCCGGACGCGGTTTATAATAAACGCAAAGAGAAGGCTTTCTTTTGTGGAGGGAAGCATTTATAATAGAACATAACAGATAGAATGATGAAGGAGAAAACGATGATAGATTTAACGGAACTGCGCGAAAAAAAAGGATTTATATGCGATATGGACGGCGTGATTTATCACGGCAATAAACTACTTCCGGGAGTGAAGGAGTTTGTAAGCTGGCTATATGCTGAAAAAAAGCCGTTCTTATTTCTGACCAATTCCAGCGAGCGCTCGCCGCGCGAATTGCAGCAAAAGCTGGAGCGCATGGGGCTCATGATTGATGAGAGCCATTTTTATACGAGCGCGCTTGCAACGGCGAAGTTCTTAAAAAAGCAATCCAAAAGAAACAGCGTTTATGTAATCGGAGATGCGGGCCTCACCAATGCGCTCTATGAGGCGGGTATGACGATCAACGACGTTGATCCGGAATATGTGGTGGTTGGCGAAACACACAACTATAATTTTAACAATATTTCCCATGCGGTGCAGCTTGTGCTGCGCGGAGCAAAGCTGATCGGCACCAATCCGGACCTTACGGGTCCGGGCGAAAATGGAATTTTCCCTGCCTGCGGGGCGCTTATTTCACCCATTGAAGTCGCGACAGGCAAGAAAGCCTATTTTATCGGTAAGCCAAATCCGCTTATCATGCGCACAGGGCTCAAAATGCTCGGACTTCACGCGCAGGAATCGGTCATTGTGGGAGACAGGATGGATACGGACATCATTGCGGGGATCGAGTCAGGGCTGGATACGGTGCTTGTGCTGTCCGGCGTAAGCACGATGGAGACGCAGGATGCGTTTCCGTATCGTCCGAATTATGTCTTAAACGGTGTGGGAGAAATCGCGCCGTAATTGTGTGGAAGCATCCTATGAGACGAAATATATGGATTTTGATCTGCGCGGCGTGTGGGATTTTTTGTGCGCTGTGTTTTGATACGGAGTGGCTTGCCCCTTTCCTTTGGGTTGCGCTTGCGCCGCTTTTTCATGTGTTGCTCACAAAAAATGAACCGCTGAAAAAAACGCTTGCAAAGGCTGCTGTATTCAGCCTTGCGCTGTGTTTGTTTTATTATACGCAAATTTTTTCACTCAACGTTTCCTCGCGTGCGGGAGAATCCGCGGGCGTGGCGTTGCTGCTTGGATGGGTAGGGCTTTCCTTGCTGCACGGATCGGTCTTTACAGCGGCGCTTACCGCAGGTGCGCGCCTGAAGTGTCCATCCTTTTTGCGCGCGCCGCTCATCGCGTGTCTGTGGGCGGGCGCGGAATGGCTGATTGGCGCGGGGGCACTGGGGCTGCCCTGTATCCGACTGGGCGTGACGCAGTGGCAGTTTTTACCTGTGACGCAGTCAGCGTCGGTTTTTGGCGTGATCTTTGTAGGGATGCTTCTTGTGCTTGTCAATGTTTTGCTTGCGCAAAGTGTGCTGCTGCGGATGCGGCGAGGCAAAGCCGTCTGGTATGCGGGCGCGGCGGCGTTGATTTTTTTTGCGAATTTTGTGTGTGGTATGATTGCGATAAATGCGCAAATAGAGCCGGAAAAAACAGTGGAGGTTGCGGCAGTGCAGTTTAACGTCCCCTTTTGGAAAACGCAGGGGGAGGGACGTTTGGAAAAAGCGGTGGCGATGGCGCAGAGCGCCGCAAACGAAAAGCCGGCGCTGCTCTTTCTGCCTGAAAACACAGTATATGGCTCAATGCTGGAAGAGCCGGAGCTTCAGGAGGGATTTTCACAAGCGGCAAAGGAAGGCGACAGCTATTTATTTGCAGGAGCATACGGGTTTACCGGCTATAAGCTGCGCAACTCTGTGTTTCTGTTTGCGCCGGATGGAAGTGTGCAGGGGATTTATCATAAGCAACGCCTCGTGCCTTTTTTTGAAAACGGCTTTGAGACGGAGTTTAGCCTTGCAAATGGTACGGACAGGGGGATTTTTGAAACAGAATATGGAGCGGTGGGCGTTGTGATCTGCTTTGAGAGCCTGTTTCCTGAAATCACGGCCGACACAGTCCGGCAGGGGGCGCAGCTTTTGTATGTCGCCACCAACGATTCCTGGTTTGCAAAGGAAATTCCGTTGCGGCGGCATTTTGCGCAGTCTGTTTTGCGCGCGCAAGAGACAGGGCGCTGGCTTGTGCAGGCGGGAAATACAGGCGTGACGGCGATTGTTTCTCCGCAGGGCGTGGTGACGGAGTGCCTGGAAGAAAATGAAGACGGCATTTTATATGGCAGTGTACAACTGCGCAAAGGTCAAACGCCCTATCTATTGATTGGAGACTGGTGGATTGCGGGGGCAATTTGCGTTATGGCGCTTGCACTCCTTATTTCAGGGAAAAAACAGGTTTGAAAACACGCCTGGTTTGCACTATACTAGAAAGATACGAGAGAAATGAGCAAAGAGAAAAATGAGCAGCAGTGAAAACTTTGTAAGACTGACTGCAAACGCAGGAGTTTTGATACAATATCATGGAAAGAAAATACTGGTTGACGCAATGCACAACCGTTACACCCAGCGCTTTTCCAGCGTACCGGACGATTTGCTATATGAAATCGCCCACGGAGAAGGGGAGTTTGAGCACGTTGACCTTTTGGTCTATACGCACGACCATCCGGATCACTACAGCAGGGAATGGACGCAGGAATTTTTGGCAAACCATCCGGATACGCAGTTGATTTCGCCCATTGCGGATTTTGAAGGGCAGGATAATGTATCTGTGCTTCGCAATGAAAGCGAAGAGCTTTCGTTTCATGGAATCCGGATTCAGGCGCGGCAGCTTGTGCATGACGGCCTTGAATATGCGGAGGTGGAGAATTATGGTTTTATTTTTACCATAGATGGCGAAAATTTTTCCGTGCTGGGCGACAGCACCTTCGATGTGGAGGAAATCCGGCAGCTTGTGTGCGACGTGGACACAATCGGAAACGCTTTTTTCAACTTTCCGTTCGTAACGCTTTCCAAAGGAAGAAAAATCATCAAAGAGGTGGTGTGCCCCCGGCGGATGATTCTTTATCACCTGCCCTTTGCAGAAAAGGACAGGCATGGCTATGCGCAGGCCACGATTCACACGCTTGAGCGGGAAAAACTGCCGGCGGCGGCAGTTCTGTATCAGAAAAATCAAAAAGTAACGATTTAGAATCAAAACAGAGAGGTTATAAATATGATAGAATCCAGATGTGGAAGACTTTGTTCCAATTGCGGTTATTTTGAAAAGTGCGGCGGCTGCATCAGCAGGGAGAAGCCGGTATGGGCGGAACGTTGCCCTATCAAAAGCTGCGCCGAAGAGAAAAAACTCGATCATTGCGGTTTGTGCAAAGGATTTCCATGTAAAAAGCTTGTGAAATTCGCCAAGGATAAAGACTACGGAGACGGCGGGCTGCGCATCGGCCAGTGCCGTGCGTGGCGGGATATCGGCGAAGACGAAATCTATGAGGAGTGATCACATGAAAATGAAATTGGAAGAAGCAATTCTGAATCGCAGATCGATCCGTACGCTGGAAAAGTTTGCACAGCTCTCATCACAAAAAATCGAGGCAGTTGTGGAGGTGGCGCGGCATGCGCCCAATTCTTATAACATGCAGGGCAGCAGGGCGGTCGTGCTGATGGATGACGCAAATGATCGCTTCTGGGATATTACGGAAAAGGAGCTTCGAAAAGTGACCCCGCCCGATGGTTTTGCGCGCACGCAAAAAAAGTTGGACGGCTTTCGCGGAGGGAATGGCACGATCCTTTTTTATGAGGATATGGAGCTGGTGGAGCAGATGAAGGAAAATTTTCCGCTTTATGCAGATAAATTTGACCACTGGGCGCAGCAAAACAATGCGATTTTCGAGTATTCTATATGGCTTACGCTGCATGCGGAGGGAATCGCCGCCTCACTGCAGCATTATAATCCGCTTGTGGACGAAGCCGTGCAAAAGGAATGGAACATTTCTCCGGACTGGCTGATGATTGCCCAGATGCCTTTTGGCAAGGCGGCGGAAGAGCCTGCGCCGAAGTCGCTCAAGCCGATAGAAGAGATCGTCCGGTTTTATGAATAAATTGGCTCACAAGGGCTGTTGCGAAAGGAT
>CAZQDA010000047.1:0-11647 GCA_964592155.1 uncultured Christensenella sp. | reverse complement strand
TTTCGCTTGCGTAAATTTGTATTTCATATGATCTAATTTTAATCGGAAATTGTCTCAAAGAGTCTTTTTTTCACCTTTTTTTCGAGTGCGAAAATGTGTATAATATAAATATTGTGTTTATTCATGGATATAAGTAAAGTCAATAAACCATATGAATAAATGCCTGACAAGAACAGTATGTATTGATCGTTCAGATTAGTTCGTGTCTAAACGGTGGCGGAGGAACGATATGCCTGATATCGATGAAATTCAGAAGAACGAAGACAGCAGCCTCGCACTTTCCAGTAATTATACAGAAATTTATGAATGCGAGCTTTTAAGCGGACGCCTTATTTTGCTTGCGCAAAATGAAGAGATATTGCAGCCTATTTTGTATAGCGGGCAAATCAGGCAGGATATCGCGCAGATGGCGAAAACTGGCATTCATCCGGATGATATTTCCGCTTATAGAGAGCTTTATGATACGGATCATATTTTGTCAAAGCTGCAGGGGGGAGCGCGCGAAATTTTGGGCGAATACCGCAGAAAGGGCAAAGAAGGAGCGTTTCATTGGGTTGCGGCGACAATCATACCGGCTGAAAAGTGGACGGAGGAAAACCGTCGCGTGATTATTATGATCAAAGACGTAACCGCACACCATATGCGTGCAGAACAAGAAATACGCATGCAGCGCCGTTCCCATTTTATTTTTCAAAAATCCTGCGATGCGGTGACGGAAGTGGATATAGAGACAGGCCGATATCTTTTTTCTCCTGTGGCAGAGGAGGAGCGGTTTAATGCCATTGCGCGGCAGGGCGATTTTGATGCTCTATTGGATTTCATTGTGGAGCGATATCTTGACGACACGGAGGAAAACAATCTAAAGCAGACGCTTTGTCTAAAGTCGCTTCGGGATGCGGTAAAAAGAAAAGAAAAAGAAGTTAACTGCCAGTGCCATGTAAGAGAGAAGGCGGATGCGGGGGCGCGCGAGGCGTGGGTTGAGTTCAGGGTGTTTTTTCTGTATGAAGAGCAGCCTGTCTCTGCGTTTGTCACGGCTCGGGATATTACCTGCCAAAAGAAGGAAGAAGAAAAGAAATATATCAGGCAACAGTATGACATTGCCTTGCGTAGCATTTACGATGAACTTTATGAGCTGAATGTGACGCAAAATTGCTATAAAATTGTCTATCATGTGCCGGATAAATATGTGACGCCGCCGGAAAAAGGAAATCTTGACGAAGGAATCCAGCAGGTTTCGCAAGAGATGGTGCATCCGGATGACAAAGAGCGCTTTTTACAGTTTTTTGACCTTGCGTCCATACGTAAAACGTTTGCGTTTGGCAAGGAAAGCATGATTGGAGAATTTCGCAAGCTGTGGACGGACGGAGCCTATCACTGGGCATCTCTGACCTTATTTCCCGTTGAAAAAGAGAGACGGGGCGATGAGCTTTACCTGTGCTTTGTCATGGATATCACAGACAAGAAAAAGGCGGACAAAATACAAGAGCAAAACAGGACGCTCAGGCAGCAGCAGTTAAACGACGAACGTTATAAAATTATTGTGGAGCAAACCAACACCATGGTTTTTGAATGGAACCGGAAGACAGGTGAGCGGTTTATTCCGGAGCGGATTAAGCAGGAAATAGAAGGACAGTATGACAACAGGGATATTCTCAAAGTGTGGCTGGAAGATGACGTGCTTTTTGAGGAAGACCGAGAGTCGGTTCGCGCAGAAATGAAAAAAATGCTGGCGGGCAACTCTTATTTTGAAATGCTGATACGATTAAAGCGCAGAGAAGGCGGCTACACATGGTTTAAAATGTCCCAGACGGCCATTATGGATCAAAACGGAGAGCTTTATCGAATCATTGGGACGCTTAACGACGTGGATGAAATCACAAGATCGCAGGAGACCCTAAAATATAAAGCTGAATTTGATACGCTGACGGGCATCTATAATGTAGAAACCTTTTACGCTTATGCGCAACAGATGATGCGGGAGAATCCGGATAAAAAATATGCCGTGATTCGCCTTGACATCAACCGGTTTAAATACATTAATGACCTGTTTGGCATCGAGCAAGGAGATAAAATCCTCAGGTATATTGCGGGTATTCTGCAAGATATCACGGTGAAAAACGGCGTGTGCGGCAGGGTTGGCGGCGATATTTTTTGCATCTGTATGGCCTATGAAAGTGCCGTTGAATTAAATAAAGTGGCGGCTGCTATTGCGAAAAAAATAAGCCAATATCATTTGGGATACCGGATTACGCCATATTTTGGGATTTGCAGGGTGGAGGACAGGAACATTCCCGTCAGTATTCTTTGCGATTGGGCGAATCTGGCGCTTAAGACGATCAAAGGGAATACGCTGACGAATGTGGCCTATTATGACGACGAGTTGCGCGCGCGTCAGCTTCAGGAACGAAAAATTGAAGAAGAGATGGAAAAGGCGCTCGAAGAAAAGCAGTTTGAGATTTATTTTCAGCCAAAATATCAAATCGAGACGGGGGAAATTATCGGAGCGGAAGCGCTTGTCCGCTGGAATCATCCGCAGGATGGCATTGTGATGCCAAACAGCTTTATCCCGCTGTTTGAAAGCAACGGATTTATCATTCGGCTGGATGAATACGTTTGGGAACAAACGTTTATCATGCTGCGGGAGTGGATTGACAAGGGATATCAGACGGTGCCGATTTCCGTCAATGTTTCCAGAATCCATATCTATAACAGCACGTTTTTAAATAAGCTTGTGGAGCTGACAAATAAATATCATCTGCCGCAAAGCCTTGTGGAGTTAGAGCTTACGGAAAGCACGTTTATCGAAAACGAAAGCGAGCTTTATGAAAAAATGAGAAAGCTTCAAAAGGAAGGCTTTCGGTTTTCCATGGATGATTTTGGCTCCGGTTATTCCTCGCTCAATATGCTGAAAAGTACGCAGGTAAATACGATTAAGCTTGATAGAGGCTTTTTGAATGAGGCGGTGACCACGAGCAAAGGCAGAACGGTCATTCAATACGTGATTGCAATGGCAAAGCAGCTCGAACTCGAGGTGATTTCCGAGGGCGTGGAAAACCGGGAACAGGCAGACTTTTTGTTGAGTGTGGGCTGTGCGATTGCGCAGGGCTATTATTTTTCCAGGCCTGTTCCGCGTGAAGAATTTGAACGAAAGCTATTGCTTGGCACAGAGAAATAAAAAGCCGGATTTTCCGGCTTTTTTGTTGCGTTTTAAGGAAACGTGGGAAAACCCGCGGCATTTTTGAAATAGGCTTCGATTCTGGTTTTTACATTGCTTTCCAAATTTTTGTAAAAAAGCGCGATGTCCAGCATATGAAGGGAGCCGCGGTTCATCAGGAATTTTTTAAATACCCAGCGGGCCTTGTATAGGTTGTAAGCCGCTTCATCGTCAATGACGAGCACACCGCGCTCTTGATCCACATATGCGCCGGTGTAATGAGGCGCAACGAAGCGGAAATTTTTCCCAAAATCAAAGAGCACCGCGCCTTCGTTTAAACGCTTGTCCGCATAAGAGTAATCAAGCTTCCAATTCAATGGATTCACGCAGACAGAATCAGGGCGGATAAAACGCATCAGCGGAAGGCCCGTCGCGGTTGTATTGTAGCTGATGATGGAGCCGAGATCATCGGCGGCGCCGGCTAGCTTAAGATGTGGATGAAGCACAAAATCGTCCCGCACAAGTGAAAATCCGATTAAATAAGCGGCGATGAGCTTGCTTTGCAGGTCGGGATTTGAAAACTCGCGGCACATCAGTTCCAGCAGCATCGCGCTACCCTGGCTGTGTCCGGCGAGGATGAAAGGCTTGCCGTTGTTATAGTGCTTCAGATAATAATAAAAAGCGTCGTACACATCCTCATAGGGCATACGGCTCGCTTCCAGAAATTCCTCGAGCGGCATACGAAAGCTTTCCAGCCCTACCTGACGGTAATAAGGCACGTAAAAATTACACTGCCGCGCGAAAAGCTGACCCTGCCATGCGCTCACCGCTTTTGCAAGTAGGCGATAAACAGGATTATGTATATTCATGTTATGGTTCTTTTTTTGAAAAGGATGCGCGTAAATTGTTGGATACACAAAAAAAACGTCAACCGGTTTTTCCTCTTGTTTTTTATTTGGCAGGAACGCCCAATGTGCTTTGCGTGAATAATCCATAAACTCCTACTCCAACAATTATATGCCTACAATATACTATCACACGAAATGAGGCATTACAAACAAAAACAAAGCAATAACGTGAGCATACCCAAATAAGCCGCCAATGCGGGTGCCAAACACAGCATCATGGACGGCATCTTTTTTCAGGATAGATTTTATGGTATAATAAAAAATTAAGGAAGAATCTGCAATGAAGTTGCCGGTGCGCAAAAAAATGCGGAGTAAAAAATGAAAAGGCAGCTTTTAAAATGGATACCGTTTACGCTTGCGGCAAAGGTTCAAAAACCGCAGGGCAAGGCGGGTTAAGGGGCGGATACCATTCCAGAGGTGTGTGAAAGGGGCTTGGTTGTGCGCAAAATGCGCAGATTCCAAGTTTACAACTTTGATACAGGTATAGTATACTATACTCATAGTATCAAGAAGCAGTTTGGAAGGAGAGCAAATGAACAAGACTGGAAAAATAATATGCGTCTTTCTGGCCGTGCTTTTCTGCATGGCATTTGCAGCAGGATGCGGAACCGGCAGCGCGGCGGGAACGGATGCGCAGCCCACGAAAATAACGACGGAGTCAACAGGAGTTTTTTCTGAAACACCGGAACCTGTAGCCACGTCTGCGCCGACGCCTACGCCGGAGCCGACGCCTTCTCCCACGCCGGAGGTGACGAGCAGTTTGCCGCAGCTTCAGGCGAAGGATGGATATATGAAGCCCAAGAGCCTTGGCGGGATTGATCCCATGAATGACAAGGTGGTCGCGCTTACATTTGACGACGGCCCGCACGGGACGCTTACGCCAAAGCTGCTGGATATCTTAAAAGATAACGGCGTGGTGGCGACCTTTTTCATGCTGGGGGAGAATGCGGAAAAATATCCGGACATTGTAAAGCGGGCGTATGACGAAGGTAATGAAATCGGCACGCACAGCTGGAATCATAAAGATTTAAAGAAGCTGTCGCTTGATCAAATCATGCAGGATCAGTATGGCAAGGCGAATGACGCAATTGAAGCGGCCACAGGTTTGCGGGCGCTGATCGACAGGCCGCCTTACGGCTCCATGACAGAGGATCTCGCCGCACAGATCGGGCGGGAACAGGTTATGTGGTCGGTGGACCCTAACGACTGGAAAACAGAGAACCGGAACCCTGATACTGTTTATAACAATGTGGTAAAGGGCACTTCGGATGGCGGATCTGTGACGGATGGCGCAATCGTTTTATCGCATGATATCCATGAAACAACGGTCCAGGCGTATGACAGGATCATCAAAGCGCTCAAAGAAGAGGGCTATCAATTTGTGACTGTGACGCAGATGATGCAAATCGCGGAAATCAGGGGAAAAGAGATTCAGTACCGTTTTTCAAGCGCGCCTACGGCAAAGGAAGCAAAAGAAGCGGCAAGCGCAGGTTCTGCTGAGGAATAAAGCGAAAAGCAGATTGTGAAGGAAGAATAATCAAAGGAGCATCGCCGGTAAGGGATGCTCCTTTGTTGTATTGAATTGTAAACGGGGGATGACGTGGAGTTTGTAAAAAACAGCGAAGAAGATTTCTCCTTTACTCGAAATAGTGATATAATAAAACATTATGACCGCATGGGAGGAACAGCGTTGCAAAAGCTGAAACTTTATGGATTCAACAACCTGACGAAAACATTGAGCTTTAACCTGTATGATATTTGTTATGCCAATACTGCAAAGGACAGGCGAAGCTACATCGAATATATTGACGAGTATTATAACGCAGACAGGCTGACCGCCATTTTAAAGGACGTCGCGAAGGGCATCGGCGCGCATGTATTGAATATTGCGCAACAGGATTATGAACCGCAGGGCGCGTCGGTTACGATGCTGATTGCGGAGGAGGACGTGCCTGCAAGCATTGTGGGGCATCTTGACAAAAGCCACCTCACAGTGCATACCTATCCGGAAAGCCATCCGCAAAACGGCGTGTGTACCTTCCGCGCGGATATTGACGTTTCTACATGCGGTGAGATATCGCCCCTAAAGACCCTGCCCATCCTGATCGAAAGCTTTGATTCGGACATTATCACAATGGACTATCGCGTGCGGGGATTTACGCGCACCGAAAGCGGGGGAAAGATTTTTATGGATCATGATATCATGTCCATACAGGATTTTATTCCCAAAAACATTCTGAAAAAGTATGATACGTACGATGTGAACCTTTATGAAGAGCGGATTTTTCATACGGGCATGGTACTAAAGGAATATGACCTTGATAATTATTTGTTCAATCTGGATGCGGACGATTTGAAAGAAATAACGCGCAAGCGGATCGAGCGGAATCTGGAACGGGAAATGCAGGAGATTTTTTATGGCAGAAATTTTGAAGAATAATTGGTTTTATGAAGCTTTCACAGAAAATGCAAAGTTTGGAATTCGCATAAAAGAGCATCTGGTGGACACGCAAAGCGAGTTCCAGAAGATTGATTTTTATGATTCCTATGAATATGGCAGGTTTTTCACGCTGGATGGATTTATTATGATGACGCAGCGCGATGAATTTATCTATCACGAGATGCTGGTGCATGTTCCCATGGCTGTGAAGCCTGATGTAAAGCGGGTTTTGATCATTGGCGGAGGGGATGGCGGTGCGGTGCGCGAGCTTGTGCGTTATCAGACGATTCAGAGCATCGATATGGTCGAGATTGATGAGCGGGTGGTTTCGCTGTGCAGGGAATACCTCCCGCAGACAGCGGGGAAACTCGATGACCCGCGCGTGAAATTACATTTTTGTGACGGGATTGCGTTTGTAAAGGATGCAAAGCAAACATATGATTTGATTTTGGTGGACTCCACCGATCCGGTCGGCGTGGGGGAAGGGCTCTTCTCCATGCAGTTTTACAAGGATTGTTATCATCTTCTTAGCGAAGACGGGATTATGGTCAACCAACACGAAAGCCCCTATTATGAGGGCGACGCAATTCAAATGGAGCGCGCGCATCAAAAGTTGTCGGCTGTGTTCCCTGTGTGCAGGGTGTACCAGTTCCATATGCCCACTTATGCGTCGGGTCACTGGCTGTTTGGGTTTGCGTCTAAGGGAAAGGATCCGCTTGCGTTTGACGCTCCCGCATGGGAGGCGCTCGGACTGCGTACCGATTACTATAACACGCAGCTTCATCGCGGATGCTTCGCGCTGCCGACCTATGTGCAAAGGCGGCTTGATTGCGCCAGAAGAAAAGAGCGGGAGGAGTAAATAATTTCATAAATTATTCATAATTTAACTATTGCTAAATATTGTAAACTAGTATACAATAAGGACATATCTTAAATATGATTTAGGATATGTCAATCCCCACCCTTTTATTATTTTTGGAAAAGCCAATCCGTAAGGATTGGCTTTTCTCGTTCCTGGGAAAGGATGCCTGATTTTTGTCAGGAACGTCAGGCTGTCCGGAGCGGACGGTATATTTTGTCCTTGTTGCGGAGCAGCACATAAAGGACAAGGATATAAACCGCGCAGCAAACGTATGACGCCGGAAGGCGTGAGATCAGGAATTCAAGGTAAGGAGCGCCTAAAAACAACGACAGCCAAAATGTATTTAAGAAAACGGAAAACACGGTTTGTATGAGGAAAATCCAAAGGGCGACCTTTCCAAACGAGGGCTGTGGTTTTTGATAGAAAAGTAAACCCGCGGCGACGCCATAAAGCGCCATCGTAACAGCCACCCCCGGATTAAAAGCGCCCCCTGGGTTAAACGGATTGACAAAAAAAGAAATAAAGTTAGACAGGAAACCCGTGATTCCTCCCGCCGCAGGACCGAGAATCGCACCCGCAAACATCACCGCAATCGGCGCAAGGGAAAGCTTGATCTGCGGACCAAGATAGGGCGAAAAAATCCCCAGGACAGTTGCGATTGCGATCATCGCGGCGCAGTAAACAAGACGCAGGGTTTTTGATGAAATTCTGGACATAAAAAAATACCTCTCTTTCGTAAAAAATGGCACGCCTCTACAAAAGAAAGATATGGATATACCGCCTGTTTTCCATGAAAGGAAAGGCAGCTTCTTTTGTGAGCAGCGGACGCAGTTTTGAACCGCAAGGCCAAAGGCCTTTTCGTTATAAGGCGACATCCCATCCTTATACACTTGACGCGCAAAACCTACTCTGCACATTTTTATTTAATTTTTTTCAGTATACCATGAGCGCATGGCAATGGCAAGGGCGGAAAAGCAGCAGACGTCCTTTTTTTCTTGAACGGAATCTTCTGAAAAGAAACGCAGGATTGCTTCCGGAAAAACTTGATCGGGCAAAAAAAGTAACGTATAAAATTATGCAGGAATTGAAAAAATATTCATGTAAAAAAATGATAAAAACGAGGAAAAAATCCGGTCAAAGCGGAGCGGATGATCCATGGGTTATCCGCAGGGCATAAATCCGCATTATTATGCTGAAAAGCAAAGTTATCCACAGAAAAATGTGGATAACTTTTGCTGCGAAAAACGGCTGTATAAAGGCGTTTTTCGCAAATGAAGTCCGTGGATTAAAAACGACTTATCCACAACAAAAAAAGCGCATGGTTAAGCGGTTCCAAAAATGTCAATAGGAAAATAATAAAAAGCAAATTTTTTTCTCCGAAGTTTATAAAAAGCGTATTTTTTATGCATAAAAATGTATAAAAAAACTGCGGCAGATCGCCGCAGTTTTAAATTGTTTTATTGTTGGGAATAAAATTTCATTTTTATTTGCTTAAGTATTCGTCGATGCTCTTTGCAGCAGTTTTGCCGGCGCCCATTGCCAAAATAACGGTTGCGGCTCCGGTCACTGCGTCTCCACCCGCATAAACGCCGGGGATGGAGGTTGCGCCTGTTGCTTCATCTGTAATGATTCCGCCCCAGGATTCCGTTTTAAGACCGGGCGTAGAATTTTTGATCATCGGGTTTGGCGACTGACCGATTGCAACGATGACGGCATCCACAGGAATTACATATTCGCTGCCCTCGATGACCACTGGACGGCGGCGTCCGGACGCATCTGGTTCTCCCAGCTCCATGCGGACGTTTTTCATACCTGTTACATTGCCGCGTTCGTCGCCTAAAATTTCCACAGGAGCTTCCAAAAGACGGAAATCGATGCCTTCTTCCTTGGCGTGATGCACTTCTTCCAGACGTGCGGGCATTTCCGCTTCGCTTCTGCGATATACGATATAGACATGACCCGCGCCAAGGCGCTTTGCGCAGCGCGCCGCATCCATCGCGACGTTACCGCCGCCGATGACGGCCACGCCGGAATAGGGCTTGATCGGCGTATCATAAGACGGATATTCATAGGCGTGCATCAGGTTAATGCGCGTCAAAAATTCATTTGCGGAATAAACGTCGTTCAGATTCTCGCCGGGAATATTCATAAACGAAGGAAGTCCCGCACCGCTGCCGATAAACACGGCTTCATAGCCCATTTCTTTTAGCTCGTCAAGCGTCAGGATTTTTCCGACGACCATATCGAGCTTGATTTCCACGCCCATTTCTTTCAGGACATTGATCTCGAGGTCAACGATTTCTTTGGGAAGACGGAACTGCGGAATTCCGTATTTCAGGACACCGCCGGCTGTGTGAAATGCTTCAAACAAGGTCACGTCATATCCCATTTTCGCAAGATCGGATGCACAGGTGAGTCCGGAAGGACCGCTGCCGATCACCGCTACTTTTTTGCCCTTTTTGGGAGCCGTGTTTTTGTTCCCAAGAGCGCCCTGCGACATCGCGTAATCCGCGGCAAACCGTTCCAGCCTGCCGATTCCCACTGCTTCGCCTTTTTTGGCGCGCACGCAAAGCTGCTCGCACTGGGTTTCCTGCGGGCATACTCTGCCGCAAACAGCTGGAAGGCCGTTGGTCTCTATAATTTTTTGATAGGCAGCCATAAAGTTGCCTTCTTTGATCTCGTGGATAAATTCAGGAATATTGACCTGAACAGGGCAGCCAGCCACGCAGGGGCGGTTTTTACATTCCAGACACCGCAGGCTTTCTTCCTGCGCCATTGATGCCGTATAGCCAAGGGCGACTTCCTCAAAATTAGTTGCCCGAACCTGTGCATCAAGCTCAGGCATTTTTACTTTTTCAAGAGACATATTTCTTTCCATCGTTACTTTTCCTCCGCCATTTTGATCAGGTTGCAGTCCGCTTCGCGTTCTTTCATTCCGTCATACATGGATAAGCGGCGCATTGCACCATCAAAATCAACCTCATGTCCGTCAAAGTCAGGACCGTCAATGCATGCAAATTTTGTTTCGCCTCCGACGGTCAGGCGGCATCCGCCGCACATCCCTGTGCCGTCGATCATGACGGGATTCATGCTGACAAGCGTTTTGATCCCATACTCTTTTGTCAGCTTGGAAACGAACTTCATCATCGGAATCGGCCCGATCGCAACGACGATATCATATGTTACACCGTCTTCAATCTGCTTTTTGAGAGCGTCGGTTACAAAACCTGCAAAGCCAAAGGAACCGTCGTCCGTTGTGATGATCAGGTTATCGCTTGCGTCTGTCATTTCCTTTTCCAATATAATGATATCTTTGGTTTTAAAACCGGCGATCATATCCACGCTGACGCCCATTTCTTTTAAATGCTTCGCCTGCGGAAGGGCAATCGCGCATCCAAGTCCGCCGCCAATCACGGCAGCTTTTTTGACGGAAGAGTCAAAATGCGACGCCACGCCCAGCGGCCCTACAACGTCCAGAATATCTCCGCCCTCCGGCAATGTTCCCAAATATTGTGTGGATTTGCCAATCTGGGCAAAGATAATCGTGACAGTGCCCGCTTCGCGGTCAAAATCAGCGATTGTGAGAGGGAAGCGTTCTCCCTTTTCGTGTGTGCGCAAAACAAGAAATTGTCCGCTCTGTGCTTTTTTTGCAATCAACGGAGCATCGATTACCATTTTGGTAATGTTGTTTGCTAAATCTTCTTTTTTCAAAATTTTGTACATGATGATCTCCCCATTACAAATTTATTGTTTTAACGTTAGTCCTGATACCATTATAAACTAGGAAATTGGAAATATACAAGTGAAAAACAAACTTATGAAAGTAGAAAACGACTATTTTAAGCAAAACGCATTGACATTCGCAGACACTCATAATAAGATATTATTTGGAAAATGAACTACTGTTCAATTAAAAACTCTTGCTAAGGAGTACCGAATGGAACAAGTGATCGATAAACGTGCGGAGATGATGGGTACGGCAAAGGTTTCCAGTGCCATTATCCGTCTGGCAGTACCTGCCATCATCAGCATGGCTGTTATGGCGATTTATAACATGGCGGATACTTATTTCGTAAGCATCTCGCCGGAGGGGTATCTGGGAACAGCCGCAGTATCGGTCTTTATGCCGGTTATGCTTACCACGCAAGCGCTTTCCATCCTGTTTGCGGCGGGCGGCGCGGCCTATCTTTCGCGGCTGCTCGGCGCAAAGGAAAAAGAAAAGGCGGGCAAGACGGCCACTACCACCATATTGCTTTCTTTTTTGGCAGGGGTTTTGGTAGCTC
>CAZQDA010000046.1:0-21836 GCA_964592155.1 uncultured Christensenella sp. | reverse complement strand
TCCGGAATCTTGCCTGATCATGTTTAAAATTAGTTTGATTGTGGTCGTTTTACCCGCGCCGTTTTCGCCAATCAATCCCATAATGCTGCCCTTGGGAACGGAAAAATTGACATCGTGCAACGCAAAATTTTGATATTGCTTGGTAACATTTTTTAACTCAATACTATTCATGGCTTTTATTCCTCTTCGTACAAAACACGCAGGATTTCCACCAGCTCTTCTTGCGCGATTCCGCTGCTTTTGGCTGTACTTACCGCGTTTTTCAGATGCTCTTCCGCAATTTTGAGCTGTTCTTCCCTTATGAATTCCACATTTTTCTGCGCCACAAAGCTTCCCCGTCCGGTAAAGCTCTCGATGAAGCCGTCGCGCTCCAAATCGTCATAGGCACGCTTGGTCGTAATGACGCTGATCCTTAATTCCTTTGCCAGAAGCCGCATAGATGGAAGGGCGTCCCCCTCCTTTAAAACGCCTGTCAGAATCATATTTTTGATCTGAGAGGTGATCTGTTCATAGATCGGCTTTCCGTTGGAATTGCTGATGATGATATCCACTCATCAACCCTCCGTTTCAAATATTGTATATATACGATATACACAATATAGCATTTGATGATTTTTTTGTCAACAGGCAGCGCTAAATTTTTTCCAACGCAAAAGGGAAGCGAAATTGCTTCCCTTTTCCGGTTATAGACTAATTGTGAGTTGTTGTGCTTATTAAATACCCCTGTTTGCTCTTTTTCAATCAGCTCTTTTCAGAATCCTGCCGACGGCGTGGGCGTTGGAGTCGGCTGTGGCGTCGGGGTCGGGGTCGGCTGTGGCGTCGGCTGCGGTGCCGGGTTTGGTAGCGAATCCGGTATTGGCTCACTTGACGGTTGCGGTGCGGGCGCAGGCATTGGCTGCGCGCCTTTCGTTGTCACCTGCGCGCCGAGCGGCACCATCAGGCTTTTCTCCTCCCCGTTTGCCGTGAAGCGAAATTCCGTATTTGCCCAGAGATTTCCTGTGTTTTCTTCCCTCCATGTAAGGATCTTCCGTTCGCCTGCGTTGAGCGTAAAGCTGCCCCCCATCTGTTGTCCGTTGTTAAACGGCGGGGCAAACAGCATGCAGTTTTCGATTGCCGCATTCGTATTATTTTCCAGAATAAACTGGATCGTTATTTTTTCCCCTATCGGTACATCCGCGGGAATCATCTGCACGAGCGCCCTCACGCCCGCGCTCCTATCTCCGGCAACCACCCACGGCAGAGGCATCTGCGCCCTGCCGACCACCGATCCGTCCGCCGCGTTTACGGTAAACAGGCTATTTGCGGGGCTGTTTGGCGCAGAATTCATCCTGCTGTCCTCATAGAGCGGCTTTCCGTCAAACGTAATGTCATTCGTTCCAAAGAAATCCCAAACCGGCGTCAGGCGATAGGTTCCATCCTCCTGCATCACCCGCGCATAGCCGAGCGTAATTCGTTTGATTGTGACGGTTCCCTGTGCGTCCGGATTGGTCGCCAGCGGGAAATTTGCCTCCATGATATTCGCGCGCATGGTTTCGATGGCGCTGTCTAACGTTACCGGCACTACGCTTTCAATCGCGCCCCCCACCTGCTGCGGCCCCTGCCAAAACAAATCTACGATGCCCTGATCATTCACCATCATGCTCAGGTTTTCATAAACAACAGCCCTGTCCTGCACATCCTGTTTCGAGATCTGCGCTTCGGTATTCGTATAGGTTTCCCGCATTCCATTGACCGTGCGGGTGAAATCAAAATAGTAAATCTGTGGCGCATCGCCCGCAAGCTGCGCCGCGCGCTGCTCCCTTTGATCCTCCGATTGCATCACAGCAGCATCGATCAACGGAACCAGACGCGTGAACGCAAGCTTAAAATCAGGATCGATCTCCCACGCTGCCCGTGCCGCCATTTGCCGCGCCTGTTCCAGCGGGGTATTTAATCCACGCGCGTCTCCGCCGTAGGTTACCCCCGCCTGAAACCATGGCGTTACAGCGCCTGCGTCTGAAAGCTTTTGGCTGCTCCGATATTGCAGGTAGCTATTATGTTCTTCCACCTGCGCCACCTGATTTTTGTTGTACCCAATAAATCCGCCGGCTCCATCTGAAATTTTCGTGTTTCCGGCATCCGGCACTCCTGCATTCTTGAGCGCCGCCTCCACCTTGTCCACATCCTCCTGCGTAAACTCACGCAGCGTAAGCTCATGGACGGGAATGCTTTGGCCAAGCTTATAATTTTCCTGAAGCGCCTGCACATCCGCGTCAATTTGCAGCTTCACGCCCGTATTTTCAAGGTCAAGCTCCTGCGTGATGCGCGCGGGCAGGGCAGGCTCCTGCGGCTGACCGTCGCTTTCCACGATTGCAACAGGTCCGGACTGGTCGTCTACTGCAATATCATATTCTGTGTCATCTTCACTTCTGTCATTTGCGTTCAAATTGTACTCCGGAGATTCTGCCGCTTTCGCCGTTTGCGGCGTGCAAGCCGTGGTAAAACATGCGAACCCCAGAATCCCTGCCAGTATCAATGCCGCGAGCTTTGCCCCGCGTTTGGTTTTCTGTTTCATATAAATCCCCCTGATCCGCTTTTCGGCAACCTTTTTGGTAGTGCCCATCGCCATGCCGAGGATATACCTCTGTCTACCGCTGTAGGCAAACATTTCCAGTATGGTCGCCGCATACAGCTTCTTTTCCTCCCCTTGCATATTGCGCACAACCGTGCTGTCGCACGCGCTTTCCATATCCATAACCATCTGCCTGTCCGCAAGCCACACAACCGGATTGAACCACCAGACCGCTTTTAAGCCGTTCATCAGGATGCGTACCAAATGATCCTGACGCTTCCAGTGGGTTAGCTCGTGAATCATGGCATAACGCAAAACCCGTTCCTCCGCTGAAAAAAGGTCAAGCGGAAGCAAAAGCCTGGGTCGGAAGGATACTGTGAGCGCCGGTGTGGTCAGGCTTGCGCACAGCCGCAGCTGCAAGCCTTTTCGTGCGCCCGTCTGCGCGGCGCATTCTTCAAAAATCCGTTGCAGCCTTGTATCCGGAAGAACGGTTCCTTTTTTTAGTCTGCGATTCATGCCCAGCGCGGCAATGGCCATCGCTCCCGCAACAACGCCCGCCCCGCCCAGCCAAATCAACAGGACAATCTGATCCGTGCTGAGAGAAATGATTTTTTGCGGCGAAACAGCGGGAGCCTGCGGCATACTCTTCTCTTCCGCCTGAGCGCCGCCCGCATCCTGCACGGACGCGTCCTGCGGCGTTGCCTGCAACACGCTTTGCGCCTCTTTTTGGGGCGGGGTGGCGGCATTTTGCTGCCCTGCCGGCTGCCCGTGCGTTCCCGCCGGGTTCGCCTCACCCAAAACCGTCTGCCCCTGCTCCATCACACCGGATTCCTGCGCGGGCAACGTCACAAAATGAAAGCCGCTTTCCACAGTAAACGGAATCACAAGCCGCGCAATCAGTAAAAACCAAAGCGCAAATTGCAGGATGGGAGAAATTCTGTTTTTTGCCAGTTTTTGAAATAACAGGATGCCGCAAAAAAGGATTGCCGCATAGATAGAAATACTCAGAAGGGTATTCAACGTTGCCATATTACTCACTTCCTTCCGAAAGTTCTTCAATCAGCGTTTTTAATTCGTTCTGATCTTCTTTGGAAAGGTTTCCCTCGCGGATCATGCACACCAAAAGCTGCTTTGCGCCCGCTGTGCTGAGTTTTTCCATGATACTTTTGCTTTCAGCCTGAATGCACTCGCCCATTTCCACCAGCGGATAATAAAACTTGTCCCTGCCTTTGAGGTCAAAGCCCACGAAGCCTTTTTTGCACAGCTTGGAAAGATAGGTTGCATAAGTGGTATAGCTCCATTCCACCGCATCACCCATCCCGCGGATTACCTCGGAAAGCGTTTGCGGCTCTTTGCCCCACAACGCGGACATCACCGTCCATTCCGGTCCGGTCAGCGTCATCTTCATTTTCTCACTCCCTTTCCTTTTTACTATTCGAATAGTTTTATTACTATAATCATAGTAATAACAACTTGTTTTGTCAACCCTTTTTTGAAAAATGAGCACAACCACACAAAAAACGCCTCGCAAAGGCGTTTTGAGCGTGTCCAAAAAAGTATTTACACCTTTATGGAATCAACGGTAGGTCGCAAGGGAAGCCTTGATCTGCTCGTCCGAAAACGCAATTTGCTCGCTGTATAAAAACAATTTTACATCGTTTTTGGTCAGCCTGCATTTGGGACCAAGACAAACGCTGGTAAGCGCGTCCATGCCGATCGTGCGCAGGTTGAGTTCCACATAAGACTTGATCGATTTATTCACGACTACAGTCTTAATGCGGCTAAAAAGATCGTTTTGCGCCACGTGCACCGCCCGTTTTTCAAAATTTTCATAAGCATTGTTTGTGGGAATGGGAAAATTCACCGCCAGCCGCCATTCGTTCTCATCTTCAAACGCAGGATTTTTGCAAAACGCGCTCTCGCCGTTGATCGCGCGGAACAGCTTAATGATTTCGCCCGTGGGTCTCTTTTTTTCTGTAATCAGCGTATGCAGGTGATCGAATATTTTCCTGATGTGCGGGCGTATCAAATCCTTTTGCGTTTCCTTTTCATAGCGGATACGTCCAAATTGGAAAGTATGCCCCGGCTCCTGCGTGTCGTGATTTTGCACCAGCTTAAATGCCAGACTATCCGCGCGAAACCCGATGTTTACGCCATAGCCGTCGTCCGCATAACCCCGCCACTGGCTTAAACTGTCTTCCTTTTCAGAAAAACAAATGGCATACGTAATGAAATCATCAAACCAGTGCTGTCCTGTTTCCTTCATTTCGCCGTTCATCAGCTTTGATACCGCGTCACGCCCCTCATATCGCTTGCCATCATAGGAAAAATCAATGGCGAACGGTTTCTTATCGTATTCTTCCAGCGCCGTTTCCAAAATAAACCGCTGCAGCCACTTTCGTTCCATATAGTCGTTGCTTTTGTCGATATCCGAAAGACGCAGTGTCCTGCCTGAGATGATGTCGTAAAACGTCTCAACGCTGCAATAATGGTATACTGTTTTGATCCTGCTTTCCTTCATGGCGTTTGCACCCTTTTTCATTGGATTTTTATTCCGAAGGCACGCGGCCCGCGTGTCCGCCCCCATCCAGATAGAGCACATTGCCTGTCATAAAGGCGGAATTGTCGCTGGCCAGATAAATCGCCAGCCCCGCGATTTCTTCCGGCTCCCCAAACCGCCCGATAGGGTGCAGCGTCAGCCACTTATCTCCATAGGCGGGGTCTTTGTCGATGCAAGCCTGCAGCAGCGGCGTGCGAAACGTTCCGGGCATAATGATATTGACGCGCACGCCTTTTTGCGCCCAGTCTATGGCCATTGACTTGGTGAGCATCACCATGCCGCCTTTGCTGGTGCAATATGCCGCGCTGGATGGAATTGCATGACCTCCCGCGCCCGAGCCGATGTTGATAATGCTGCCCGAGCCTTGCCTGAGCATTTCGCGTCCGGCATATTTGGAGCACAGAAACGCAGAGCGCAAATTTACGTTTAAAATGCGGTCAAATTCCTCATCCGGAAAATCCTGTGCATCGCAGCGGTAGGTGGTGCCGCAATTATTGATCAGCACGTCGATCCTGCCGAATTTTTCCATGGTGTGCGCAACCATGGCCTGCACCTGCCCGGAATCGGAAACGTCTGCGCAAAAATAGTCCGTCACGCATCCCTTAAGATAAGAAACGGTTTCGCTGAGCGGCTGCTCTTTTCTCGCAACCAGCATCACAGCGGCTCCCGCAAGCGCGAGCGCAGTCGCCATTTCCCGTCCAAGCCCGCTCGATGCGCCCGTCACAATGGCAACTTTTCCTGTGAGGTCAAACAATTTGAGTATGTGTGGAAGCTGCTGTTTTGAGGTATTTACTTCAACATGTTTGATTTCGTTTCCCATGGCATACCGCCTCCTGATCGTGTCTTTCCGCCGCTATATCTGCTTTTTCATGCACACAACAATTTCATCATTTTCATAGGGCGCGTAATTGGGAATATAGGAAAAACCCAGCTTTTCTTATAACGCCGTTGCCCACGGCATCAAATGAGAGGTTTGCAGCACAACCGATACATAGCCTGACTCTGCCGCTGTTTGCTCCAGCGCTGACATCAGCTGCTGCGCGAAGCCCTTACGGCGATGCTTTTCTTTGACAATAAGCCGCTTGATTTCCGCAGATTCCCCATCAAAATTCCGCACACATCCCCCGCCCATGATCTCGGTTTCATCCACAAGCAGGATGGCGGCGATTGACTCTTCTATTCTGTTTTTTTCTTTATATTGCAGGGCAAGCTGCCCAAAAAGGCGGTAATATTCATCATCGAGCAGGGCGCAGAGCTCTACAAACCGTTTGTCTGTGCAATCCGTTACAACCAGTTTCATTCGAGCCTCCCCATGATTGCGCATTTGTTACTGCGCATGCCGCATGCGATGCACTGTTATTGATTCATTTGACGCAAAAACTCATAAATTTCTTCCAACTGCCCGGCTGTGTAATAATCGATCGATATCTTGCCTTTGGCAAGAGATCCTTTGATCTGGACCTTGGTGGAAAGCGCTTTGCAGAGCGTATCCTGCGCTTCTTTGAGCTCCACCGGCATCATCTTCTTTTGCGGCGCTTTTGTTTTCTTTTCCCTTACCTGCGGGTTCATCCATTCCTTGACGAGCGCTTCTGCTTCACGCACGGAAAGATCCTCGTCCATGATGTATTTTGCGCCCTCGCCAATTTTTTTCGCGTCCTCTAGCGCAAGAAGACACCGCGCATGACCCGCGGAAAGCGTTCCGCCGATCACATGCTTTTTCACCGGCTCCGGCAGGGACAGCAGGCGCAGCAAATTTGCGATTGCGCTGCGGCTTTTTCCCACGCGCTTTGCTACCTCATCCTGCGTCAGCGTATAGTCTGTCATCAGCTGAGAAAGCGCCGCCGCCTGCTCGATGGGGTTTAAGTCCTCGCGCTGGATATTCTCAATGAGCGACAGCTCGAGTATTTCGCGCTTGTCAAGCTCGCGCACGACGACAGGCACTTTGTTAAGCCCCGCCAGCTTCGCCGCGCGAAAGCGGCGTTCGCCCGCGATAATCGTATAACGCCCTTCATTTTTATAAACGATAATCGGCTGCATGATTCCATGCACTTTAATGGACTGCGCCAATTCTTTGAGTTTTGCCTCGTCGAACTTTTTTCTGGGCTGGTTTGTATCGTTGTCCAGCAAAAAAATATCGATTTCGTTGACGCCTTCTTTTTCCACCGTTTCAGACGCAGCGTCCGCCATGAGCGCGCCCAGTCCTTTTCCCAATCCTCGTTTCATCTTTTCACCCACTCGTTCTTACTTCATATCGTTTGTCAGAAATTCCATGGCAAGCTCGGTATACGCTTCCGTCCCGAGGCACCTTGCGTCATATAGAAGCACCGGCAGCCCAAAACTGGGCGCTTCCCCCAGCCGCACATTGCGCGGAATCACTGTCTGATATACTTTATTTTTGAAAAATTTGCGGACTTCCTCCACCACCTGCAGCGAAAGGTTGGTTCGTCCGTCAAACATCGTCAGCACGACCCCCTCCACCTCCAGGGCGGGATTCAGACTCTGGCGCACCAACTTGACCGTACTCATGAGCTGCGTAAGCCCCTCGAGCGCATAATATTCGCACTGGATGGGTACCAGAATTTTATCCGCTGCCGTGAGCGCATTGAGCGTGATCAGCCCAAGCGAGGGCGGACAATCCATCAGGATATAGTCATACAGGCTCTTGACTTCTTCGAGTGCGCGCTTTAAAATCGTTTCGCGCGCCATCATGGAGACAAGCTCCACCTCAGCGCCCACAAGGTCTATGTTTGCAGGCATCAAATCAAGAGTCTTCATCATGGTGGGCCGGATTGCCTCCAGCGCGGAATGCCGCGAAACCAAAACGTCGTAAGACGATTTTTTGAGTCCCACACGTTCCACACCCAAGCCGCTGGTGCTGTTGCCCTGCGGATCGATATCAATCAGCAGCACACGCTTGCCCTTATCCGCGATGCACGCGCTTAAGTTAATGGCAGTCGTGGTCTTTCCAACGCCGCCTTTTTGATTTGCTATTGCAATAATTTTGCCCAAAATTTTTCACGCTCCTAAACCAGTATCTTCTATTATAACGGAAAACGAACCGAAAGAAAAGTTTTCTTTCGGTCTTTTGCCTGCGCGCGCTTCGCGCAAAACGGCTTGCGATCAAAAGATTTTTTCGCTCTTTTATTTGCACACACGCCGTTTTCTATATATTGTATGGAATCATGTCTTTTTTATGAATTTATTACCACATTTTGAACAGGTGATATTGATTTTCCCTTTGCCTTTGGGCACGCGCAGCGTTTGCTTACATTTGGGGCATTTGTAAAAACGATGCGTTTTGCTCTCTTTGACCCTGTTTTTGATATTCCAAAACCAGGTGCGTATGGCACCCCATTTTCGCAAAAAGGCATAATTTTCCTGCCGGCGTTTTTCCACCTGTTTGGAAAACATTCTGTAAATTGCAAAAATCAAAGGAACCCAGCTCAGCCAGCCGACAAATGGAAGGGGCACAAACATCAGCACAATTGTGAGTACGATTGCGAGTACGATCAGAAACATTCCAAACTGGTCGCCGCCGCTGCGCCCCATCATAAACTTTCGAAATCCGTTCATTTTGTATGTAACACTTCGCTTTCTTTTTTGTCTTCTTTTGCTATCTTACCTTGCTTTTAAGAATTCAGTATGAACGATTGCTGCTTTTCTGCTAAAAGCATGCCATCTTTATAGCGGCGCTTTGACAATCTGCGCATAGCGGCGCGGATATTTTTTGGAAACCTCTCCCGTTTTGCGCAGTACCAGAACATGATGCGCATATTCCTCGTGCGGCATTTTAACCACTTTTTCCAGCTCCAGATTAAGCGCTTTCATGGCGCCGCGCGCTTCGCTCAATTCCTTTTCATACTCTCCCTTATACGCAAGAAAACGTCCGCCATCCTTTAAAAGCGGCACGCATAGTTCGCATAAAATATTGAGCTGTGCAACCGCGCGCGATACGCACACGTCATAGCTTTCACGCGGTTTGCCCGCCGCGAGCTCTTCCGCGCGCACATTGAGCACGTTTAAATCGATTCCTGCGGACTGCGCGCCCGCGATCATAAAATCGCACTTCTTTTTGGAAGATTCTACCGCATACGCTTTGATATCCTCCCGCAATATTTTAAGCGGCACAACCGGAAAGCCCGCCCCGCTGCCCACGTCGACCACGCGGCTGCTTTTCGGAATCTCTTTTTCCGGAACAATGCTGTCAAAAAAATGCCGTACCGCCGCTTCCTTTGGCTCAATGATCGCGGTAAGATTGTACATTTGATTGGTCTGCTTCATGCACTCGTAGTATTCTTCCATTTGCAGCAGTTTATCTTGCGTTACCGCAAATTTGTTCTTTTCACAAAGAGCGCTTAATTCCTGTATAAACTCCGACATCTTTTCTCCTTATCGCAATGTTTCACGTGAAACATTATTCTTCCACATACCGTTTCCACACAGCATCCGTAAAGCCTGCCTCTTCAAAAACAGCTTTATATCCCTCGCCGCGCGGGCTGCATGAAAATATGCCAATCTGTGGATTTTGGGATTTGTTTTTCATGTGGAACATGCGCGCCATACGGTAGGCTTTTCCATCAAGGGAATATTCAAATTTAAAATCCTCCAAAAGACGGCTGACTCTGAAATAAATCTGCTCAGTCTCTATGGGGATTTCCTGTACCGAAAGATCGGAATATCCTTGTGTTGTTACAACTGCTCCAAGCGTTCTGCTTTGGCTTCCCATATATTCCATGCACAGCTTTGCCCAATTTTTTTCATCCAGATAAACGAGTATCCCGCAATGGTCATAGATATCATTGCCCATGTGCGCGGCCTTCACACAGAAAGTCGTTTTTTCTTCTGCGTCAACCAAGAGCGCGTGGCCGTTATTTCTGCTAAAGCCATAATAAGTGTCCTGCCAAAAATCCGTTTCCGGTTCTGTGTAAATCACTATTTTGCAGTCCGTTACCGTTGCCTGACGCGGCATATTGAGCCATTTTGCCGTCCTTTGTGCTAATTCCATGATGTAACCCCTCCTAAATCAAGACTTACGAAAGCAACTTATTCTTATTTTACCATTTCCAGTTTTCCTTTTCCATTAAATATACCGCATGTAAAAGTTTCTCCCCGCGATAATCCCTCAAATATTCACCCGCGCTTTTCATGCCAAGCGATATGGCAACGCCGCGCGAACTTAAGTTTGTAGTAAGCATTTGTGCAGCGACCAGTTCTGTGCCAATCACGGCAAACGCATGATCGATACACGCTTTCGCCGCTTCTTTTGCGTATCCTTTGCCCCAGCAGTCTTTTTTCAAGATATATCCAAGCTCCCAGCAGCTTCTGCCGTCAATGTCTTCATTGTAGATAAGACCAATGGTTCCGATGTTTTTTCCTGTTTCCTTATCCTGCGCATAAAAGTAGCCATAGCCATACTGCTCATACCGCTTTTGATTACGCGCAATCCAGTCTGCGACCTCCTCGTCCGAAAACCCGTGTCCCCACGCATACATCACGGTTGGGTCTTTTAAATAGACGCAAATTTCCTCCTTATGTTCTTCCTCTAACCGTCTTAAAAGAATTCGTTGTGATTCTATGATCGCTTTTGTCATGATAACACTCCTTTCCGATCGGGGGCGTCTGGGTTTATGCTGTGCCGTCACTTTTGAATCCCGTGCAAAAGCATATACATTCTCCCCCTAAAAAAGAGACACACAATCCTATTTCCCCTGCTTGCCATACGCCGCAAGATAGACGAGCAGCACGGAAATATCAGCAGGGGAAACGCCCGAGATGCGCGAGGCCTGACCCACGTTTAACGGCCTTACCTCGTTTAGCTTTGCCCGTGCTTCCAGCCTGAGCCCGCTGATTTGCGCATAGTCTATATCTTCCGGTATTTTCTTTTTTTCCAGCATCTGTGCCGAGCGCACCTGTTTTAGCTGTTTTTCAATATAACCCGCATATTTGATATTTGTCTCAATTTGTGTGGCAACGTCGTCGCTGCAATTTCCAACCTCCGCGCACACTTCCTTTAAATCATAATAATAAACGCCCGGGCGTGCCAGCAGGGATTCCAGCTTCATGCCTTTTCCGGACGGCTCCATTCCGCGCCGCTCAAAGAATTCATCCGCCATAACACGCGCAACCGTGATATCCTTCAGCCGTTTTGTTTCACGTGAAACACTTTCCATTTTATACATGAACTTATCATAACGCGCGTCGTCCACAAGCCCCACATCGCGCCCAATTTGCGTCAGGCGCGTATCCGCGTTATCCTGCCGTAAAAGCAGCCTGTATTCCGCCCGCGCAGTCATCATGCGGTAGGGCTCTGCTGTTCCTTTCGTGACCAGGTCGTCGATCAGTACCCCCGCATAGGCCTGATCACGCTTTAGCACAACCGGCTCCTGTGCGTCAAGAAAGCGGCACGCATTGATTCCCGCGATCAATCCCTGCACGCCCGCCTCTTCATAGCCGGATGTTCCGTTGATCTGTCCTGCTGTGAAAAGTCCTTCTACCTGCTTTGTTTCAAGGCTCGGTTTAAGGCGGGTTGGATCGAGGCAGTCATACTCAATCGCATAGGCGGGCCTTACAAAGTGCACCTGCTCCATTCCCGGAACCGTTCTGTATAACGCAATCTGCACCTCTAAAGGCAGGCTGGAGGACATCCCCTGCACGTAAACCTCATTGGTATGCAGGCCTTCCGGCTCCAAAAAAAGCTGATGTCTGTCCTTATCCGGAAATTTCACCACCTTATCCTCAATAGAGGGGCAATATCGCGGGCCGATTCCCTTGATCATCCCGCTATAAAGAGGGCTCCTGTGAATGTTTTCGCGGATGATTTCATGCGTTTTTTCATTGGTATAGGTCAGAAAGCACGGAACCTGCTCGCGCTCGATGCTTCCGCTCATAAAAGAAAACGGCACAATTTTTTCGTCGCCGTATTGTGGTATTGTTTTGGAAAAATCAATACTGCGCGCATCCACGCGCGCAGGCGTTCCCGTTTTAAACCGCTGCAAAAAAAATCCAAGAGAGGTAAGGCTTGCGCTTAAAGAATCCGCCGGAAAAAGACCGCTTGGCCCCGCGCTTTTTTCAAACTCCCCAACAATCACTTTTCCTTTCAGGTAGACGCCCGTGCACAAAATGACCGCCTTTGCATAATAACGCGCGCCCATCGCGCCGCGCACCCCCGCAACTCCCTTTTCGTCTGTCAGAATGTCTGTGATCTCCTCCTGAACCAGGTGCAAATTTTCGGTGTTTTCCAGCACATCCTTCATATAAATCTGGTACTGCTTTTTATCCTGCTGCGCGCGCAGGGAATGAACCGCAGGCCCTTTTTTTGTATTCAACATCTTGATTTGAATAAAAGTCGCGTCTGCGGCAAGACCCATCTGTCCGCCCAGCGCATCAATCTCACGCACAAGATGCCCCTTTGCCGTTCCTCCGATTGCCGGATTGCACGCCATGAGAGCGATTGCATCCATGTTAATTGTGGTGAGTAATGTCCTTTTCCCCAGACGCGCACAGGCAAGCGCGGCCTCCGCGCCCGCATGCCCCGCGCCCACAACTACAATATCATATGTGCCGCCATGATAATCCGTCATCTGTTCTCCTCCGGAAGTCTTTATCGCGTAACGCACAAGTTTGCGCCCCGCACCCTTACCTATTATTTTCCCAAACAGAATTTTGTAAAAATCCTGTCAATAATTTCTTCGCTGACCGTTTTTCCTGTAATTTCTCCCAGACTCGACCACGCCGCATTCAAATCGATTGTCACACAGTCCATATCCATGCCCGTGCGAAGAGCGGCAAGCGCTTCTGCTATTTGTTTGGAGGCATCCATCAGCGCAAACCTGTGCCGCGCGTTTGTGATCAGAAGTCCTTCGTTTGAAGTATTGTCTTTGGTTGCGCAGGAAAAAATTTCGCGCTTCAGTTCTTCGATTCCGATTTCTTCCTTTGCTGAAATTTTCAGCATCCGGACGTCTCCAAACGCGTCGTAAACCGCCTCGTCTGAGAGGCTCTCAGACGCATCTAATTTATTTAAAACGACAATTACATCGACTTGCGCATTTTTAAGCGCGCTCATCACCAAATGATCTTCTTGTGTAATTTCTTCTCCGATATCAAGGACAAAAACAGCCAATTTGCTTCTTTTTATCGCATTTTCAGACCTTTTTATGCCTTCTTTCTCAATAAAGTCTTCTGTTCTTCTGATTCCTGCCGTATCCGTCAAATAGATCGAAATTCCTTCAATCGAAAATTCCTGCTCGATTGTGTCTCTTGTTGTGCCCGCAACGTCCGTCACGATGGCGCGGTCCGTCCCAAGGAGCGCGTTCATCAGGGAAGATTTTCCCACGTTTGGCTTTCCTGCAATCGCAACACGCATTCCTTCCTTTGCAAGCTGTCCTTGCGCAAACGTATCTGCCAAATGATCGATTTGCTTTTTCAAGAGCTCCAATTGCGGCGTGACATCCTGCGTGATTTCCTGCTCCAAATCTTCCTCCGGATATTCCACCGCGGCTTCCACCCGCGCAAGCACATCTGTCAGGGTATCCTGAAAGGCAAGCACCTGCTCCTTTAACTTTCCGGCAAGCTGCCCCAGCGAGGCCTTTGCCCCCGCCTGTGAAGACGCGGAGATAAAATCGCACACGGCTTCCGCTTGCGATAAATCCATCTTGCCGTTTAAAAATGCCCTGCGGGTAAATTCACCGGGCTGCGCTGGGCGCGCGCCGCATTCCATCACAAATTCAAGGATGTTCTTTACGCCAACCGCGCTCCCATGGCAATGAAGCTCGGCCGTATCTTCGCCAGTATATGATTTTGGAGCGCGAAAAAGAACTGCCAGCACCATATCGAGAAGCTGCCCGTTGCGTTTTACGCTTCCATAATACATTTGTCCCGGCTCATACTCCGCACGCGGAAAAACTTTCCTCAAGACTTCTTCCGCCGCATCGCCGCTGATCCGGATGACCGCCACACCGCCCGTTCCCGCGGGCGTTGCCACTGCGGCTATGGTGTCGCTGTGCATCATGACTCCTTACCTTCCAGTTTTCCGCAATTTGTCAAGCTGTAAAAAAACCCGACGTAACCGGACGCCGGGTCGTTTTTCAATGCTCATTTAATTCTCGTACCGTTTTTTTCTGATCACAACGCGCCGATACGGCTCTTCACCCTCAGAAACCGTTTCTACACGCGGATTGTTTTGCAGCGTCGCGTGCAGGATTCTCCGCTCGTATGGATTCATCGGCTCAAGCGTAATCGGCTTGCCCGTTTTAGCAACCGTGCTCGCCAGCCGCTTTGCAAGCTTTTCCAGCGTATGTTCGCGCTTTTCACGATAATTTTCCGCGTCCAGCATCACTTTTTTATAATCTTCCTTGCCTTTGTTCACCGCAAGGCCGGTAAGGTACTGCAACGCGTCCAGCGTATCTCCACGCCGCCCGATCAAAACCGCGGTATCTTTTCCTGTGATTTCAATCTTAACCGTTTTCTCTGCGTCATCCCTCACAACACAATCCGCATCCAGCCCCATGCGTGTGAAAAGCCCCTTTAAAAATTCCTCCGGCGCACCTTGCTGCGGCTTGCTCTCCTCTTTTTTTGTGAGATGAACCACCGCGTTCTTCCCAAGGCCGAAAAGTCCCTTGCTTCCTTCATTGATAATATCAATATCTACTTCATCAAGCGAAAGCCCCATTTCTTCCAGCCCTTTAAAAATGGCTTCGTCAACGGTCTTTCCTTTTGCTTCTACAAATGCCACTGATATATCCCCCTTATTATGAGACAATGACTTCCTGTTTTTTCGCTTTTCTCTTCTTGATTAGATCCACGACCCTCATTTGTGCAAACGCATACAGGCTGGACGTAAACCAATAGAGCGCGAACGCCGTGTTTCCTGTCGCACAAATGTAGATGGAAAAGATGGGCATAAACCACATCATCATTTTATTGGAGCATCCCTGTGCCTGCGCCTGTTCATCACTCGCGTCGGCCGCCATGCCCATTGCGCCCATACCGCCCATTCCACCATTTGCCATGGCCGGATTAAACTTTTGTTGCAGGAATAGCGCCACACCAGAAAGCACCGGCAGTATCAAATACCCATTTGCGTTCGTAGGCGCCTTGGTCGCCGCATCCCAAAAACCGTTTGCCTGCAGGATCCCTTGCTTGAGCGCATCATATGCCTCTGCCGGAACCGCCATTACGCCTGAGGAATAATCAAGTAAACCCTGGGTGCGCAAAAGCTCCAGCGTTTGCGGCTGAATGTAGGTTTGATTTGACTGGATAAAGGACAGAAACATCTGGCTGCTCGGAAGAATATCCGCATTGGCTCCCAAAAAGGAGTCTGCCTGCCAGAAGTTGTGCACCCACAAAAAAGATGGAAGCTGAACCGTATCCGCGCCATATTGCGCCGCGTCAAGCATCAGCTTAATGGTCTGCTCGCTCTGCAGTACGCGCATCGCTCCGAAGAATGCAAACAAAATCGGCAGCTGTATGATGGCAGGAAGGCAGCCAAGCATTGGCTTAACATTCATCTTGCGATAAAGCTCCTGCTGCTTCTTTTGCAGCTGTTGCGGATTATTTGCATATCTTTTTTTCAGCGACTGGATTTCCGGCCCTAAAGCGGACATCTTCGCCTGGTTATTCCTCTGCTTCAAATCAAGAGGAAGCAGGCACAGCCTTAATAAGATTGTCAGCACGATAATGCCGATTGCATATTCTGCAATAATGCTATGCAGACCCTTCATGCAAAGGACGAAGAAGTCTGACAAAAAGTTGTTATATAAAAAATCCAAAACCCATATCCTCCCCTATCACGGTACTGGGTCGTAGCCGCCCTTAAACAGCGGATTACATCTCAAAATTCGTTTGATTGCCAAAAAAGAGCCCTTGAGAGCGCCATATTTGGTAACCGCCTGCAGCGCATACTCTGAACACGTCGGCGTAAACCGGCAGCAAGGACGAAAATAAGGCGAAATTGCCCGCCTGTAAAAATTAATCATTGCCAGAATCACTTTTTTCATGCTTTTTTCCCCCCGCCTGCGGGATCGCTCCAGCTTTGCGCAAAAGCCGCTGCATTTGCTGACAAATGCTGGTAAACTCAGCGTTTGCAATGCTGCTTCTTGCCACAAAGACAAAGCTGTGGTTTCCCTGCATCTGCGCAAGCAGCGTGCGGTAGGCTTCTTTCATTCTGCGCCGCGCGCGGTTTCTTACAACGCTGTTTCCAACCTTTTTACTGACAGAAAAACCGACCCGCGCCCCGCCATATCTGCTTTTGGCATATACGAGGGTCATGTCCTTATCTCCCCATGATTTACCACGCCTGTAAACAAAGTGAAATTCTTTGTTCTTTTTTAATGTACAAACAGTCAAACGAATAACCAAAGGTTATGCGGACAGAACTTTTCTGCCTTTCGCACGTCTTCTTCTGAGAACATTTCTGCCGGCTTTCGTCTTCATTCTTTTCATAAAGCCGTGTACGCGGCTACGTTTTTGTTTCTTTGGCTGATACGTCATTTTCATAGTCTTAATCTCTCCACTTTCTAAGTTAATATAATTAGTAGCTTTTGGAAATTAAATTTCCTGCCACCATGTTTTTTTCGATAAAAAGACGATTATTATTATATATTTATTAGGGTCAAGTGTCAAGGCAAAAAGGGTGCCAGCTTCGCTTAAAAGCGGCTTTCTCATTTATATATATGGGGGCTGTTACCCCATTTTCGATTTTTTCCGCAATATCCACAACAAGATATAGTATTTGACCTCTTTCCAATCTCTTTTTATGATTTTTTATTCTGGACACTTTTCTTTGCCTATTTGTTGAAAAAATCCTTTTTTATTCTGTCTTCTTCTTTTCCGTTCCTGCCGTTTTTAGATTTTATGGCTACCATTTTAAAAGCCCTTATGCTATAATAAAGCATGCGCAAAGCCTTAGTTTATGCACATTTTTTAAAAAATTGTGGATAACTTTGTGGATAAAAAACGTTCCTCTTTTTCAAAAGGTTTGCCCCTAAGCTGATTTTGCAAAAATCAGTTTTGTGTAAAACTTATCCACAACCGGAGGATAACTTGAATTTTGTTTGCGCAATAAATCATAGGAAAGAGACTTAGATGAGCGTTTTCAATGTTTTGTGGGAAAAAACTTTAAATTATCTGGAAGAAGATCTGCCCATGTTTCAATTTAATGTATGGATCAAGGAACTAAAGCCAATCCATGAAGAGGATCATACCTATTTTTTCGAAGTTTCCAGCCCCATGCACAAAAATTTAATGGCGGAAAAATATGCGGATAAAATCAAAACCACGATGCAGACAGCTTATGAAGAGCTTTATGGCACTGCCGGCGAGGAAATCAGGCCGGAATTTATCACGCCGCAGGAGTCTTCCAACCTGAGAATCAAAGAAATCAAGCCGGAAAAACAGGAACAAAAAAATAATTCCTGCACAAACCTGAACCCAAACTACACGTTTGATACCTTTGTGGTGGGTGAGGCAAATAAATTTGCGAACGCCGCGGCGCTTGCCGTTGCGCAGTCCCCCGGGCGCGCCTATAACCCGCTGTTTTTATACGGAGGCGTGGGCCTTGGAAAGACCCATTTGATGCATGCGGTGGGAAACCATATTTTAAAAGACAATCATAAGGCGCAGATCGTGTATGTGACGAGCGAGTCTTTTATGAACGAGCTGATCCGCATGATACAGCTTACCAATAATAAAAACAATGTGGACTTAAGAGAACAATTCCGCAGGAAATACAGGGATGTGGATGTTCTTCTGATCGACGATATCCAGTTTATTGCAGGCAAGGACGTTGCGCAGGATGAATTTTTCCATACCTTCAACGCCCTGCACGAAATGAATAAGCAGATCATCATTTCTTCCGACCGTCCCCCAAAGGAGATGGAAAAACTGGAAGAAAGAATGCGTTCGCGCTTTGAATGGGGGCTCATCGCTGACATTAAAATGCCTGATTATGAAACGCGGGTCGCTATCCTTTTGCAGAAGGTGCAGGGGCTTAAAAATCAGAATCCTGATATCCTTCCGATTAAAGACGACGTGCTACATTATATAGCACAACAAAAAAATTCCAATATCAGAACATTGGAAGGCGCTTTGCAAAAGGTAATTATGTATGCGGAGCTGCACAAGGACAAGCTTCAGTTAAAAGAAATCGATTCCGGCATTGCGCAGCGCGCGTTGGAGGATTATTTTGAAACTCCTTCGGTGCGTACCATTACGCCGAAAACGGTAATCGATATTGTCTGTGAATATTTTGATGTAAAGGAAGAATATATCCGCGGTCAAAAAAGAAACAGGGAATATGTATTCCCCCGCCAGATTTCCATGTTCATTCTGCGGGATCTCACGGACAGCTCCTACTCCAAAATTGCGGATTTCTTTGGAAGAGACCATTCCACCATCATGCATGCGGAGGAAAAAATTAAAAAACAGATGAAAGAGGATGCGGATTTAAAAAGGGTTATTGAGGATATCGAAGCCAAAATCAAAGGATAAGTTGTGGATAAGGGAAGAATGAGAAAAAATATACTGATTCCTCTTCCTTTGGTTCATCCACAGAATAATAACATTCCATAAACACACAAGCTGTTGTTACACGGATGTTATGCTCAGGGCGGATTCCTTAAAAAGTGCATAGGTAAAAGGATTTTTCTTTCTTTCCACAGTATGCACACCCCCTAATACTGCTAATAATACCTATATAACATATAAAAATAACGGAGGACGACCACCATGCAATTTACCTGTGCAAAAGCTGACCTATTGACTGCGATCGGGACAGTGAACAGAGCTGCTTCAAAAATGCAAAAGACAATACTCGAATGTATTCTTTTTTCTTGTGATGAAACCACAATTACTTTGAAAGCGACGGATATTGCTCTTTCCATTAAAACAGAAATGACCGCCCAGATTGAAAAACAGGGAGATGCGGCAATTCCGGCAAGGCTTTTATATGAAATCATCAACCGTTTTCCGGAAAGCGACGTTACCTTTCAGAGTGTGAATGAAAATTCAGTGGAAATAAGCTGCCTGAATTCCAAAGTCGTTCTTCAACAGATGAACGCGGAGGAATTTCCTGTTTTTCCTGAACTGCAAAAAGAAGAACAGATTAAGATACAGCAAAATATGCTCAAAACAATGATTAATCAGACATTATTTGCCGCGGCGGTCAATGAGGATAAACCGATTCTCACAGGCCTTTTATTTGATATCAAGAAAGGAAGCCTCACGGTTGTGGCGCTCGACGGATATCGCATGGCAGTCAGAAAGCAGGCGGCGATTTCTGATATAGAAAAAGAATGTGTGATTCCTGCGCGTACCTTGAGAGAGGTTTCAAGAATCATAGAAGATACGGACGAGAACATTAAAATTTCAATCAGCGGAAATATGGCGCTGTTTGAGGTGGGAACAACAGAGATTTATACGCGTCTTCTGGAGGGAGAATATATTAACTACAGAAACCTGCTGCCCGCGGATTGCGCAACCAGCGTAAAGGTGGAAACAGGAATGCTCAAAGATAGCCTGGAGCGTGCATCCATTCTTGCAAGGGAAGGGAATAACAACGTCGTTAAATTTGAGATCAAAGAAAAGAATTTGGAGATTACGTCCAATTCCGAAATTGGGAATATAGATGAGCAGATTCCGGTGATTACGGAGGGCAAGGATTTAAAAATTGCTTTCAATGCAAAATATGTGTTGGATGTGCTGAAAAATGTGGATGAATCTGAGGTTTTGATGCAATATAATACGGGAGTAAGCCCGTGTGTGGTAAAACAGGAAAATTCAGATGCATATGAATATTTGATTTTGCCTGTGCAGCTGAGGGAAGAATAAAGAAGCACAGTATTTTGAAAGAAAGAGGAAAAGAGGCGCTTTTGGCGTCTCTTTTTGAAAGGATTCTATGTATCTTTCAAAGATAAAGCTGATTCATTTCAGAAATTATGAACAATTGAATGTGGATTTTGAAGAGGGAATCAATCTTTTGTATGGCAGCAATGCACAGGGAAAAACAAATGTGCTGGAAGCGATCCATATTTGCGCAAACGGAAAATCTTTTCGTGTGAATGCGGACAGCAAAGCGATTATGGATGGAAAAGCGGGCTCGTATCTTTATGCGGAATATGCAAGGGATGGGCAAAGGCAAAGCATTGAAATTCTTTTGGAGAAGGATAAAAAGAAAAGCATAAAAATAAACGGAATTCCTGCAAAAAATGTAAAAGAGCTTTTGGGAAATCTTTATGTGGTCGTTTTTTCGCCGGAAGATATCAAAACGGCAAAGGAGGGGCCTTCCCTGCGAAGAGCATTTTTGGATGGGGAGATTTCTAAAATAAGGCCTTCTTATGTGGATGCGCTCAAGAAATACAGCAAAATTATAGCGGAAAAAAACGCGGTACTCCGCAAAAAAGAAGAAAAAAATAAAAAACAAATCATAGAGGCTTATAACGATCAGCTTGCGGATTATATCAGGATTATTTTAAGAAACAGAAAAGCCTATGTGCAAAAGCTGAATGAATATGTGGAAAAAACACACAGGGAAATTGCAGGAGGTGCCGAAATAATCAGCATTGCCTATAAAGAAACCATTCCGGAACAAAGCATACGGCACACCCTTTCAAAGCTTGTACAAAAAGAAATCGCTGATTTTGGATGCGCGGCGGGTCCGCACAGGGATGAACTCGACATCACGATCAATGGAAAAGATGTGAGGATATTTGCATCACAGGGTCAATTACGCACGTTGATGCTTGCGGTTAAAACGGCCTGTCTAAGGATTTTGAAGGACAGCACGGGGCAGATGCCTGTGTTGCTGCTGGACGATGTCTTTTCAGAACTTGATGCAGCAAGAAAAAAGAATCTCCTGAAAACGCTTGAGGGAATCCAGGTTTTTATCACAACGGCAGACCCGAATGAAACGGAGATTATATCCGGACTGCATAAATATTTCGTAAAAAATGGAAAAATAGTAAAAAAAGAAGCATAAATTCATTTTTAAGGGCTTATTAAGCCCTCAGACGCATTTTAGGGGTTTACTAATACCCCTCTACGAAAGTTCTATAAAACCGATAAAATCGAAAAAAGACTTTCAAAATAAGCTAAAATATGGTATAATAAAAACAGTATTGCGGAATGATTTTTAAAAAGACAGAGGAAAATTTTGTCTGTGAAAATCATGTAATAGAGGTGTCCATATGATTTTGCATCTGGGGAATGATTATTTTGTAAAAATAAAAGATATCATTATGATTTTAGATTATGAAGAGGCTGTGGAAAATGAAGAGACACGCCTCTTTTTAAAGGGGATTCCCCATGTCGATTTATCAGAGGGATCCAGAAAAGCAATTATTATCACATTGGAAAATGGAAAACAAAAAGCGTATTTTTCACCGATTTCGACACGCACACTTTTAAAACGTGGAAATACGCAGGATTTTTTGGAAGACGCTGTTTTAACGAAGGAAAAAGAGGGACGCAATGAGTAAACAAAACGAAAATTATGACGAAAGTCAAATTCAAATTCTGGAAGGGCTGGAACCGGTCAGGAAACGTCCGGGCATGTATATCGGCTCTACGGATTTGAGGGGTTTGCACCATCTGGTGTATGAAATTGTGGATAATTCCATTGATGAGGCAATGGCAGGGTTTTGCTCTGAAATCCTCATCGTGATAGAAAAAGACGGAAGTGTTTATGTGCGCGATAACGGGCGTGGGATTCCGATTGGCATCCATCCGCAGGCC
>CAZQDA010000045.1:0-21923 GCA_964592155.1 uncultured Christensenella sp. | reverse complement strand
TCTGCGTTTCCAAACTTTCCCTGATTCCCTTTTCCCGTCCGTCTATTGTCGGTCTAATTCCTATCTTTACCATTTCTCTCTTCTCCTTCTTTACCTCTGCGGGAGAAATACCGCTTTAATGCCGCGCTCCGCCTCCAGATCGTGAAAAACAGTCTCCCACTCTTCAAGCGGCGTTTTGTGTGTAATCACTGCCGATAAATCCTTTTCTGTATGTGCCATCAGTGAAAGCGCCGCATCCCAGGCCGGATAGCTGGAGCTCATGCAAAATACGGTGTCCAGCGATTTCAATACCGCTTCCCGCCACGGCACAGGGATGCTTTCCACATTCGGCATACCAATCGCACACAGCTTTCCACACTTTTTCAGCATCTTCACCGACTGCCCCACCGCGTTCGCTGCGCCGCTGGTTTCAATCACGATGTCGGCTCCTCTCCCCTTTGTCATCTCCATTACGATTCCGAGCGCGTCTTCCTTTTCCACATTCACAATCCGATCCGCTCCCAGCAGTTTGGCCACTGGGAAACGCACCAGTTCGCATGCGTTTATCCCTGTCTCCAAAACGGTTCCCGCGCCGTTTTCCTTTGCCACAAACGCCGCCAGTATACCAATCGGCCCCGCGCCGGACACCACTACAAAATCCTGACATCCGATTTTGCACCGCTCTGCCACCTGATGTACCGCGATTGCCATGGGCTCTGCAAGCGCGGCAATTTCATAACTCATCCCTGCCGGTATCTGATGCAAAAGTCTTGCGGGCATGGTCACATACTCTGCAAAACCTCCGTCAATTCCCCAGCCGGGGGAACGCTTTTGCTCGCACAACTGAATTTTGCCCTGCCTGCATAAGTAGCATTCTCCGCATGCAAGCGAATGCGGTTCCGCCACAACCCTGTCGCCCGCTTTTACATTCTTTACCGCCGTACCCGTCTTTACAACCTGCCCTGAAAACTCGTGGCCGATCACAACAGGCGGCCAATAGGGGAACTGGTCGTGCCAGATATGCAAATCCGTGCCGCATACCCCCGCCGCCATCACGCGGATCAGCACCCAGTCGTCCTGCGGTATCTGCGGAATCGGCACATCGCATAACGCCAGGTTTCCTTCTCCCTTTTTTGTTTTTACCAGCGCTTTCATCTTGTATCCTTCCTATACACAAAATCCTTTTTCAAGCAGGATCGCGCGCGCATTCGCGCCGTCCGTACCCCTTAGCTTTAAAGGCAGGCACATCAAATAATATTCTCCCGCATCCACATTCAATAGATCGATGCTCTCCAGAATGCACACGCCATTTTTAAGGAGCGTATGATGCGCAGGGAATTCCTTTGATCCATATGGATCGACCGTGATATAATCCAGTCCCACCGTCTTGATTCTGCTCTCCACCAGAGCCTCACACGCGCTTTGTTCGAGATAAATGAACTTTTCATAGAAAGCGCCTTTTTGGTAATATTCCGTCGAATTTTTGGTTTTGAAAAGAATATTTTCATAGCCATCGGTCGGAATCCCTTCCAGTGTTTGTGCGCTGATGCAGTCCCGCTCGCCGGTCGCGTCCACCACGAGCGCCGGCCCCAGCCATTGCGTAAGAGGCATCTCTTCGATTCTCCTGCCGCTATCATCAAAATGGAAAGGCACATCCACATGCGTCCCGTGGTGAATCCCGTGTTTTAATCTTCCCACATTGGCAATTTCGCCCTTTTTCAGTTCCAGAAAGCGGTCATATTCCGGAACCGGATCGCCCGGATAAATGATCGTCTCCGCGCAAAGGGGAATGCTGATATCAATGATCTTGTCAAAGTGATTTTCCATGCCGGCCTCCGCATCCTATTCCGTCCAATATTTCGCTCCGGGCAGGCTTCCGTCCATCTCATAGCCGCCGTCAATGCACAGTCGCGCTCCCGTCATATACCACGCCTCGTCCGAAGCCATAAACAACGCGCCGCAAGCGATATCCTCAGGATTCGCAATCGCTTTTAACGGTATCCTGTTATAAAGCGCTTCCTTCACCGGCTCCGTATACATCGGCACTGTAAGCTCTGTATAAGTCGCGCCCGGCGCCAGTATATTCGCTGTTATTTTGTATGGCGCAAGCTCCGTCGCAATGGTGCGCGTGAATCCCTCGATTCCGGCCTTGGCCGCCGTATACGGCGCTGCCTGCGGCTCTGAAATTTTTGCGTGGATGGAGGAAAGATTGATGATCCTGCCCCCCTCTCCCTGCGCAATCATCTGCTCCGCCGCAAATTTGCTGCCCAGAAATACACTTCTCAAATCGTTTCTGATCACATAATCCCAGTCTTCAATCTTGAGGTCGATCAATGTGGAATTGTGGATGCTTCCGGCATTGTTCACCATAATATTCAATGTTCCGTAGGCTTTCACCGTTTCGTCCACGATCATGCGCATATTCGCTTCGCTCCCAACGTCGGCTTTCAGAAAAAACGCTTCGCTCCCTGCTTTTTTGCACTCCTCCACTGCCTGCGCCCCGCGCTCCTCATTGCGCCCTACAACGCAAACCTTTGCGCCTTCCTTTGCAAATACCACGGCGATTGCCCTCCCGATTCCGGCAGTCGCCCCTGTTACGATTGCTACTTTTCCTTCCAGTTTCATTTGATATCCCCTTTCCTGTTCTCTTGTTGTTCAAACCGCAGATATTCTCCGGATAGATCAAAGACCGGATCATACAGCTCGTCTAAAATCCGCATTCCTGCAATTCCTGCGGCTTCTTCCCTAAGCGCCCTGCTCACATAAAAATCATTCAGGCACAGCGTATTTTTGATCCACACAACGCGCAATCCACTCAATCCGCTTCCCGTACATGTTTTGATCAGAAAACGCACGCACAGCTCATCTGTGTCCATCACAGCAGGAATTTTTACCGCCGTGGTCTCCGCAGACGTGATTGCGTTTGGATATGTCTGATCTTTTTTCAGTGACTCATAAAATTTTTTGGTGATGGAATCCGCAAGCCCGACCCCATTGGCGTTGCCGTGCGACTTTTCCGTCAAACGAAATACTCCAATGCGCTCCGCGTCAGGCTTTGTTATTCCCAGCGACGCGGACCTTCCGATCACATTGCTGTCCATACCCGTTCCGCTAATGTCTTTTCCCATCTCTTCACACACGATCACATCCACTTTTTCAAACGGAATCACAGGAACCAGTTTTTTTGCTTCCAAAAGCAAAACCGGCTCTTCCTGCTCCAACCGTTCCGCCGGAACGGCTTCTATTTTCCATGTGCCGTGAAAGGCGTTTTCGATGATTCCCATCCCAAAAGGAATGCTGCACGTTTCCAATATTTTTTTCCCTATGCCAAAAACATTCTTCGACATATTTTTCATACCGAGCTTATGGCAAATGCTTGCTCCTTGTTGTTTTCCCAGGCCAATCGCAATCATTTTCATCAACCCGCTTTCGAAGCTTCCTTTGAAATCCGTGTGCGGCTTGATCCTGCCCACCGGAATAATATAATCAGCCCTGAGCGCTTCGCTGTCCACATGCGCCTCGATTCCGTCCACCATTCCCACCATCTGGGTTTGCATCGAGGAACGGATGGGCACACCCATCGCCGCTTCCGTAATCCCAAACTGCGCGATCATGTCTTTCTGTCCCTGCGCGGTGGCGCCCCCATGGCTGCCCATTGCAGGTACAATAAACGGATGCGCGCCCTTTGACGCGAGCAGGTCAATCAATGTTTTCAAAATCACATCAATGTGATTGATTTCCCTGCTGCCCGCTGTGATTGCCACACTGCTGCCCTCCTCGATGCGTTCCAGCGTTCCTTTGCGCTCCAGAGCTTTTTTTACAGCCGCTTTGATATCTGTGATCTCCTCCGCGCAAACATCATACTCCACCCTGTAAAACGCGGGAATCTGAACATCTTTCATTAGCTCCGCTATTCTGTCTTTCATTTCTTCCGCCGCTTCTTTCGACTAGTAAACGCCCGCATCAATTCCCACGCGAACCAGCTCTTCCAGCACGAGTGTTGCACTCACAACGTAGTCCTGCGCCCCAATGTATTCCGGATCATCATTGACCGCTTCATTCACACCCTGCTTTTGGAAATTTTCAAGGACATCCAACAGCATCCTGTCCGCAAGTCCGGGATCGGTCAGGCGGATCGCTCCTGCCACCCAGCCGGTGGAGGTAGACCAGTAAGCGCCGTTCTGGTATTTGCCCGGCGCGCAAGTAATGCCCATCATCTCGTCTTGCTTCATCGCCAAATCCAGCCGGTTATTCCAAAATTCCGGATAAAAGAGATGACGCACCTGCCCGAACTTCACCGCTTTTTCATAATCACGCACCATTCTTTTGCTGATGCGCAGCGCGTGTTCTTCCGCTATCATTCCACGCGACGCAAGATAACAGCTTCCCCATAGATCAATCTGTCGGTTATCCACGCTCGCCGCATAATACATGCCTTCTTCCTCATCCCATAGCTCTTGCAGTGAATCAAGCGAACGTTCGCTTTGCAGTCTCCACATGCCTGCGTGAGCCGTTTTTCCAGCCTGATCATACATCTGCGCCATGCACTGCGCCGCTTCGATAAAAAGAATGCTTGCAAACAGCACATTGCCCGTCATTCCAAGCTGGTCCACAAATCCAAAGCTGGACTGCCGCGTGCCGGGCTTAATATAAACGAGTCCGTTATCCGATCTGTTTAAGGAATCCAACGCTTTTTCCAGCTTTGCCGATATCGTTTCAAAAAATGAAATGTCTCCTGTGCGCTTTACATAGGCCGCCACCAGCTTGACCAGAAAGGAAGCGTTGTCCGTGGGTGGCGCACCCGTCGGATTTCCGACCGGCCCTGCGCTGTAAGCGCTGACACCGTCCGCATACCTCCTGTCCGGAACCACGCCGTCTTCACGCTGCCCACCAAGCAGGAACACACAAGCCGCCTTGAGCTCTTCTTTTGGCACGCATACCGGCAGCGGATCCGCCATATAGTAAAAATCACGTGTCCACATTCCGCCATAGGTTCCCGTCGCATCCGGCGTATAGCACCATGTTTTTCCGTCAAACGCAAGGATTTTGCATCCCTGCACAATCCGTTTTGCTTCCTTCATCAGCCATTTTGCGCCCTGTTCCAATTCCGTTCTCATAAGAGTTCTCCCCCTTGCTTTTGATCGCCCACCGCTTCCTCTGTTTCTGTGTCAAAGAAAAGAACATCGTCAGCCGCAATGCCAATGCGGATTTCCGATCCAATCTCCGCCGAAAAATGCGGGCTTACCTTTGCTGTCAGATTCCCCGCCTGAGAATTCAAATATAAAAATGCCTCGCTTCCCATTTGTTCGATTACGTCCACCTTGGCATGTAATTGATTCTCAGAGCCTGCACTTTCGTCTATTTCCAGCTTCTCCGGACGGATTCCGGCAAAGATCTCCTCTTTTTCATACTTAATCAGCGCTTCATACGCCCTTGCTCCTGCCCGTAAAACAATCCTGTTTTCTCCCTGAAACAAAACCACCTCATCCGATTCCTTTTTCACATTCATGCGCAGCACGTTCATTTGCGGCGTGCCGATAAAAGTTGCCACAAACAGATTGACCGGATGGTCATAAAGCTCCATAGGCGACGCTTCCTGCTGCATCACGCCATCTTTCATCACCACAATGCGCGTACCCATCGTCATAGCCTCCACCTGATCGTGTGTCACATAAATAAAGGTAGTTTGCAAACGCTGGTGCAGCTTGCTGATTTCCGTGCGCATTTGCGCGCGCAGCTTTGCATCCAGATTGGAAAGCGGCTCGTCAAACAAGAACACTTTGGGGTCTCTCACAATCGCCCTGCCAAGCGCCACCCGCTGCCGCTGTCCGCCGGAAAGCGCCTTTGGCTTGCGCTTCAAATATTTCTCAATATCCAGTGTTTTTGCCGCAACTCTCACTTTTTCCGCGATCTCGGCTTTGGGCACCTTTCTCATCTTGAGGGAAAACGCCAGATTTTGTTCCACCGTCATATGCGGATAAAGCGCATAGTTCTGGAACACCATCGCAATATCCCTGTCCTTGGGCGGGATATCGTTCACAGTCCTGTTTTCAATTTTGATTTCTCCGTCACTGATTTCCTCCAGCCCCGCGATCATGCGCAGCGTGGTTGATTTTCCACAGCCAGAAGGCCCTACCAGAATAATAAATTCCTTGTCCTGTATTTCCAGATTAAAATCTTTCACGGCGCACACTTCCGCCGAATATCTTTTTGTTACGTTTTTCAATGATAAACCAGCCATTGCAATCCTCCGTTTCTGCCTTCCTGTTTATCCCTTGACGCTGCCCGCCATCATGCCTGCAATAAAACGCTTTTGCATCGCAAGATACGCCACAATGAGCGGTAGCGAGGCAAGCACAACGCCGCCAAACATCACCGTGTACCGCGACAAAAACTGTCCGCGGAATCCGAGCAGAGCCTTTGCAAGCGTATTGTGCGCGGGATTATCAATAAAAATGAGCGGATAGAGCATGTCATTCCAAATCCATACCAGATTAAAAATAACCACCGTTGCGATTACGGTTGCAGAGAGTGGCATCACAATCCGCAGATATACCTGCCACTGGCTGCATCCGTCAATCACTGCCGCCTCATTGATTTCCTTGGGGATCGAGCTGAAAAACCCAAACATCACAAAGACTCCGAATGGCATTCCATAAGCCACATAGATGAGTATCATGCCCGGGTAGGTATCCACAAGCCCCATTCCATCCACGATGCGGTACAGGTGATAAAGCCCCACCTGATAGGGAATCATAATTCCCAGCAAAAACAATGCATAGAATTTCTTGCGCAGCGCCATCTTGGGGCGCGTGAGCGCAAATGCCACCATGCTCGCCAAAATGACGATCAGCACCACGCTGATGCCTGTGATCAGAATACTGTTCAAAAACGCCTGTCCCAACTGCCCGTCCACTACGGCGTCTTTATAGTTGTCAAAGTTTGCAACCGCGGGAAACCCCATCGGGTTTGCATAAAGCTCATTTTCCGTTTTTAGGGAATTGACAACCACCATAAAAACGGGATACAGCATAAAGACCAGCAGAAAGCAAAGCAGCAAATGCCTTGGTATTTTTTTTAGATTCTTTGCCATATTGTCCTCCTTAATCGTCTTTGCTAAAGAGCTTCATCTGGAAGAAGGCAATCGCTCCAACCATCAGCAGCAAAATCACGGAAATTGCCGATGAATATCCGATGTTGCTGAACTGGAACCCTTCTTTGTAAAGTTGCAGCGCCAGCACGGTGGATGATCCGTCCGCTCCGCCTCCCGTCATCACATAGACAAGCTCAAATGTCTTGAACGATCCAATGGTAGTAAGCACCAGCACAATAAGAAGCGTGGGCGAAAGCTGCGGCAGTGTAATTTTCCAGAACTCTTTCCATTTGTTGCACCCATCGATACTCGCGCTTTCGTGCAGTTCCTCCGGCACATTTTGCAATCCTGCCAAAAACAACACCATCCCCTGTCCGATTCCCCACCAGACATGCACCACCGCAATCGCGATGATAGAAACATATTTCTCGCTCAGCCATATATGCTTTAAGCCGTCAAGTCCCAGCATTCCAAGCACTTGATTTAAAGAGCCTATATTCGGATCGTATATGAATGACCAGATAAAACCGATCGTAACCGTCGAAAAGATAACCGGCAGGTAAAAAAGCACTCTGTATGTATTGTTGATCCTGCTCTTTTTGTAGATCAACACCGCGATCAAAAGCGCGATAATCGTTTGGAACACAACCACCACCGCCGTATAGATCAGCGTATTTTGCATTGCCATGGAAAAGTCCATGTCTTTTGTGAAAAGCTTGATATAATTGTCAAATCCGATGAATTTTGCGGTTTCCGAAATTCCATCCCATTCAAAAAAGCTGTAATAAATAGCCTGCAAGTTTGGAACGATACAAAAAATCAGATAGATGATCAATGGAATAATCAGAAACGAATAGTAGGATAAATTTTCTTTCAGCAGATATTTTCTATGCATTCGATTCAAGATTCTCAATGCCCCCCTTCGCAGAAAACAGCTGACAAGAGCCCCGCCTTTGGCGGGCTTGGATATTCGGCGGCTTTCTTCCCCCTCAAATTGAGGGGGAACCGCCTCTTCCGCTCCGTACTATTACTCGTATTACAGTGCGTCAGTCGCTTTCTGAGCGTCATTTAAGATGGTGTCAAGATCTTCTCCCATAAATGCTTTTGCGCATGTGTTGGTGTAAATTTCAATGAATTTAGAGTTTGTGAGGTACAGATTCGGATTGTTCATCACTGTATTTTTGCTCAGCATATCCGTTACTTCCTGCATCTCTGCCATGTCATTTTTCACTCCGTTCACCGGCGAAAGCTGGCCGGTCGCCTCAGAGTACATTTTCGCAATTTCGGGTCTGCTCAAAAACTCTACATATTTAAGCGCCGCATCCTGATTCTTGCTTCCCGCGTTGACCGCCATAAGCTGGCTTGCGTCCGCGAGCATCACCTGCTGCGCATCCTGTGCCGGCAGCAGGAAATATCCCTGTTGCAAATCAGGTGCCTGTGTTTTAAGCCCGCCGATTGACCATGTGCCCGTCAGCAGCATCGCCGCATTGCCCTGCGCAAACAGCGCAAGCGAAGCTTCATATTTTGTTCCCTGTGCGCCGTCCTGGAAAAATCCTTCTTTGCCCATTGCCTGAATGTCTTCATATACTTTTTTCACTGTCGGATCACTAAACTTTACTTCTCCGTCCTGCAATTGCCGCAGTATTTTAGGATTATCCGGATTGTAAGCGGCGAGCAGCGGCAGAAATACCATGTCAAACACCCAATCTTCAGCAAGGCCTGCTGCAACTGTTCCAATCTTTTTGTCTTTTAAGGTCTTGGTCACTTCCTGCATTTCCGCCCAGTTTGCAGGCGCTTTGATCCCATTTTCATCAAAGATTGCTTTGTTTAAGAAAATCAGGTAGGAGTTGTATGCCTGCGGCAATCCGTAAACCTGATCTTCAATTTTTCCAAAACCAAGCATTTCCGCGTTGTAGCTGTCCACGACAGGCTTTCCTGTGAGGTCAAGCACTTTGCCCGCATTTACAAGCTCTGTCAGTCTTGCTCCCGCATGCACTGCGAAAACATCAACAGAATCGTTTGATCCGGAAAGCTTTGTCTTCAAAACGGAATAATATTCTTCCTGATTTGCGCTTTTCACGTCCATCTGTATTTTTATTCCAGGATTTTCTTCCTCGAACATCTTGTTGATTTCTTTATAAATGTCGGCGTCCTCGCTTCTCCAATGGATAAACGATAGTGTCACATCCTCCTGCGGCTGCCCGGCGGAAGCTTCTGCTGTGGCCGGTTCGGAAGCCGCGGCTTCCTGCGAACCGCTTGCACTTTCCTGCGCGGCAGGCGCAGCAGTGCATCCTGTAAACGCAATCAGCGCAACCAGTAGCAGGCACATCAGAAAACTGATCTGTTTTTTCATAATTGTCACCTTCCCTTTATTCATTTTTTATGTTCCTCGAAAAATAAAATGGTTTTGAGTGTCTTTGGCAGTAACGTTACTTTCGCCCTCATTATATCATTCGCTTTTTGGGAAATATAATGGAAAAATTTGCTGTTTTGTGTAAAAATTTGTCGTGTGCCACAAAATTCCACACAATATAATTTTAATAGATTAATATAAGAATTAAGGTATAATAAAGGCATCCATTTGTGATCAAAATTTTTGAAACACCAGAATTTATCTTTAAAAATGATATTGCCGCAAAACTCGTACTGCAATGAAGGTGCGGATGCTGCTTTATAAAAACACAGAAAAAACTTCTGTTTTACTTTTTCTGTCGATGATTTTTCATGGGAGCTGCCGATGTCAAAAATGAACCGTTTTTTTCATAATTCCATACGTCCCGGATCAATCCGCGTCAAAATTATTCTGACCTACCTTATCCTGATTACCGTTTTTTTTGTGATCCTGAACGGAATCTTTTCCGCCTCCATCCAAAACAACGCAATCGAGGCCGCCAAAAAAGAAAGCTCCGCCCTGCTCCAAAATGCAGCGAATACCGTTGACGCCAAGTTTATGGTGCTGGATGACCTGAATTATATATTTTACACGGACAGCGAATTTACCACCAGTCTTGATAGCCTGCTGCCGCTGGCGCAGCGCACCAGTTATGAGCAATACGAGCATCAAACTAAAATTATGAAAACGCTCTCTCTCTTTACAAGAATGAATCCCTCCGCAGACTCTTTTTCGCTGTATTCCATGAAAGGCAAGAGCTATTTTACAACCAGCGGCATTTCCTCCCTTGTCAATAACTACGAGCCGTGTCCTTTTGTGGAGCTGTACGAAGCCTATCCCGACCAGAAATGGATCGTGTCAAGCGACGTAGATACCATCGATAAAATGCCGGTTTTGGTCAACTATCATCCGATTTATAATTTTGGAACCAACGAGAAAATAGGCCTTTTTTCTATGAACATCAACGCCTCCACCATCGAAAACTATCTGGACTCCTTAAGGCTCAAACAAACCGGCTTTGTATTCGCCGTGGACGGAACCGGCGCTCCCATCGCCCTGCATGACGTACAGGCCCGCGACTTTTTAGATGCGCTCGAGGCATCCGGCGGCATACAGGAGGGAGATTTTTCCCGCACGCTCAGTATGTTTGACGCCAATTACCTGATCTCACAATTCAAGTCTCCTTATACCGGATGGAGTTACTATGCCGCCGTTCCGCTTCCTGAAATACTGGCCTCCACCTCTTCGCTGAACGATATCTCCATCGTCTCCTATTTTGCGATGGTACTCGCTTTCGTCATTGCGCTTGTTATTGATTCCAGCTTTTTTTACCAGCCGTTTATTGAGCTTTTCAAAGCGATGAAGCAAGTGGAAAACGGCAATATGTCGGTCCAGATTCCCATACGTCGCAAAGATGAGATCGGCTACATCAATCAGGCGTTCAATCATATGATCAAAAGCCTTGACCGGCAAATTCAGGAAAACTACATCAACCAGCTTTTGCTTCAGGAGGCGCAGTTGATCAACGTTTACTCCAAAATTGACGAACACTTCCTCTATAATACGCTTGACTCCATCCGTTGGGCCGCGGGCAGCGCAGATCCTGCCGTGTTAAGCGACATGATCCTCAATTTATCCCGTTTTTACCGGATGAGCCTTTCCGGCGGAAGCGACCTGATTTCAATTTCCGAAGCGGTGGATATGATCGAATCTTACTTATCTCTCCAGCAATTCCGCGCGCAAAACCAGTTCCGGTACGAAATCGTTTCAGACCCTGAAATCGGCGAAATCCAAATCCTAAAATATATTTTGCAGCCGCTCGTCGAAAACAGCGTGGTGCATGGGCTTTCAAAAATGGACGGCAACGGACGCATTGAAGTGCGTATTCTGCCCACGAAAACTCAAATAAAATTTGAAATCTCTGACAACGGCACGGGCATACCGGCGGATAAACTCAGCCGCATCAAAAAATGTATTGCGGAAAAGTACACCTCAAACAAAGAGTATTTTGCCTTGCACAACGTAAACCTGCTTTTAAAAACTTTTTATGGCGAAAATGCCTGCCTGCATATAGACAGCTGCTTAGGCAAAGGAACAACAGTAACATTTGACCTCCCGCGTGCGGTAGGGAAGGAGGATTGTTTTGAATCATAAAAATCATGTTGCATCCGGCGATTCCTCGCGGAAAGAGAATTTTCATCTCCGCCTGCTGATTGCTGATGATGAAAAAAACATTTGCAGGGGGCTGAGCGAAAAAATCGATTGGGCCTCCATGAATATCGAAGTGATCGGGCTTGCGGAAAACGGTGAGGAGGCTTATGCGCTCTACGTGGAACATAAACCTGAGCTTGTGATTGCCGATATCAACATGCCAAAAATGGACGGTCTGGAACTTCTGAAAAAACTTCATGCCGAAGATCCTTCCGTACTCGTTATCTTCATCAGCGCTTACAGCAAATTTTCGTACGCACAGGAAGCCCTCAAGCACGGAGCGTTTGACTATGTGATCAAGCCTTTTGCGGAGCAGGATCTCATCGACACCGTGCAGCGCGGCGTTGAGACAATCCAAAAACAACACAGTCAAAAAAAACTGCTGCATCATGCGTCGGCTGTGCAGCAAAAGTATAATAAAAAGGCTATCATTGATATTCTGTGTGGGTTTGAGCCATCCGGCAGCCGCCTGATTGATGTCCTGAGGAATGTTTCCCCTTCGGTGCTTCATTACAGGTTGTGTACCGGAATGCTTGTCGCGCTGTCTCCGTCCGGCACCCTGCCATCCGAAGTCCTTTCGCGTCTTCAGACCCTGCAGATGGACGGGCTGCATTCCGTCTACCTGGAAACAGGCCGCGATGAACTTCTTGCCCTCTATTTTTATGACGATCCTTCCTTATTCCGCAAACATATGGGCAGTCTTTGCGTTTGTATCAATTCTGTTCCCTGCAGCTTTCCCTCTGACCGCCTGTGCGTCGGCGTCAGCTCCGAGTTCCCGACAGAAAAAATCACTCCAAGGCTCTATGCAGAATGCTCTTTTGCTTCTATTGAAGCCTGCGGGCGCACAGACCTCTTTTCCTGTTCCTATCCGCAGGCATTCAGCGCGCTTTCCGGTCAAACTCCTGAAATGGATATGGAACAATTCTCCAATTCTATTTTTCATGCTGTGCAAGACGCTGACCGTTCCCAAATAACAGATTCGTTTGTGAATCTGTTTCATTTTCTGGGTTATGTAAAACAAACGCCCAATATTCTGGATTTCAACCTGAACCTGTTTTCCTATCTGCTTCATTTTTTGCGCAAGCTCGATCAAAAAATGCACGCCGGGCTTTCCGCAGAGCTATCGGAAAAAATAAACTTCATCAGGAATCTCTCGCTGAAGACCAGAAGTTTCCGCTTTTATCATCTCTGCCTTTCCGTCATACTGGAAATCTATACCGCGCTAAATAGTATGCCGCTTCCAAAGACAGGCGGCATCATCCAGGCTGCGCTCAAATATATTGCCAAAAATTATGCGTCCAATTTTACGCTGGCAGGCCTCGCTGCAGAATTATATGTCAGCCCCGCGCATCTGTCGCGCCTTTTTAAAATCGAGCTGAATGAAACTTTCTCTAATTATCTGACCACGTACCGCATTGAAATGGCCAAACAACTCCTTCGCTCCGGTGACCGGAAGATTTACGAAATTGCGGATTCCGTAGGCTTTTCCGATTCCCAATATTTTGCAAAAACATTCAAAAAAATTGTGGGCGTGACTCCCACGGAATACATGAATTCCTTATTTGATTAAACATGAGAAAGTAGTGTGCATCAAAAAATGATTCACCGGTTTGGGAATTCTAAATCCTAAAAAGAAGCGGTACCATTTTATGATACCACTTCTTTTTTCAATTCAATGCAATTGGAACAAGTATGATGTCTTCTGCTGCTCAGCCCAGATTGTTCATGTCATCCAGAACAAAACTAACCTCATATTCCTTTCCTTCGCGCCAAACCTTTGCCGTCACCGTCTCTCCCACCGGTTTTTCAGAAAGCAGCGGCATATCCGCGCCTGTTGTAAGGTCTACACCGTCTATAGAAAGAATGACGTCGTTGATCTGCAGACCCGCCTTATCGGCAGGGCCTCCCGAGGTAATATCCACCACCAGCGCGCCGCGCGGGGTTCCCCACAGCTTTGCGTCCACTTCTGAAATTGGCTGATAACTGATGCCGATTCCCGCACGCGGGATGCTCCCATTTTGAATCAGCTGCTGCGCAATGTCAATTGCCTTATTGATCGGAATTGCATATCCAACGCCTTCCGAATTCAGCAGCGTTCCATCCTGCGCCATGCCGGAATAGAACGTTTTCGCGGTTGTAACGCCGATTACGTTTCCATCTTCCCCAACGAGCGGCCCGCCCGAGTTGCCCGGATTGATTGCCGCGTCTGTCTGGATCATATCCATTTTCGATCCTTCAAGGGCGATTTCTTTATCAACGATGCTTACATGTCCAACCGTAACCGAGTTGTTAAACTTTTCTCCCCTGACGTTGCCGATCGCAACCGCAATCTCTCCTGCCTTCACCGTGTCGCTGTCGCCAATCGGCACTGCCGGAATTCCCAGATTTTCAATCTTCAAAACAGCAATATCTGAGCTCGAATCGCCGCCGACCTTCTCTGCAACCCGCTCCTGTCCATCCGGAGTCGTTACTTTGATCAGGTTTCCGTTTGCGACAACATGGTTGTTTGTCATAATATAGCCGTCGTTTGAGATCACAAAGCCCGTACCCGCACTTAGCGCCTGCTCAACCGGCTCCTGCCCTGAAACGAGCTGCTTATCGTAGGCTGTGATTCCCACCACGCTGCCGGAAATATTCTCCGCAATTTCCACCGCCGGATTCTGTGAGTTCTCAATCGCTTTCGCGTCCCCTCCAAGCTGCGGATCGCTTTGTCCGTTCTCTTCTGATTGCTGCTGCATCTGCTCCTCTTTTGTCGGAAGCTGCGGAACAAGGCTTACGCTTTTTTGCACCAGCGGAAAGATCACAAAAGCGGTCAACAGGCTGCCCAGAAGCGCCGCCGCAACAGCAATTGCTGTGATAATCAGCCCCCATCTTTTCTTTTTAGGACCTTTGGGCGGAGGGGTCTGCCCCATTGCCGACGGCACGGTTCCCTGCGGCGGAGCAGTTTGATAAGCTCCCTGATATTGACCGCCGGATTGCCCATAGCTCGCATTTTGCATCGGCTGCACAGGGGCATTTGGCTGGGCGGGTTGCTCGCCCTGCCCATTTGTCGGCCTGTTATTAAACTCGTTTTCGTTCATATTCTGCGTTCCTCCTGTAAAAATTCTCAATAATATTCCATAATTCATTTTATTAATTTCATCTTACAACCGCATTGTGAAGAAATTATGAACAATATTTAAAAAAACTGTCAAATCGGTCTGGATCATAAAATATATGCTTTTGTTTATGATACAATATTTTACTCGCCGCAGGAACCCTTTTTTCCATTGTCTTGCATTTTTGCGCACAATTCAAAGCTTTTGGTTTGATATTGCCGTACTACTTTCTTCTCTGCCTCACTCAGAAAAACAGAGCTTATCCAAAAAAATTCAGATAAGCTCCCCATCAAAAAACATACGATTTATAAAAGCCATTTTAATGCAATGCTCTAGCATTTGATTAAAATTTTGATATTCTCCTCACTCTTTTCTTTCAATGTCCGGAGCGCCTCGTGCGCGTCTTTTAAGTCCACGATGGATGTAATCATTGGCCGACAGTCAATTTTACGTTCCTGCACATATTTTAAGATCAACGGTCCCACATTCGGGCTTCCCCCCGCGCCGGTCAGCGTAATGTTATTCATTGCCAGCCTGTCAATGTCAAAGCGATCCAGTGGCCTGTCATAAAACGCTACTGTGCAAACACACCCGCCTGACCGCACAATGCCAAAGCAATCCTGCAAAATTTCACAAGAGCCTGTCGCTTCTATCATTCTGTCAAAGCCTTTCCGGCCGGTCAATTCCATCGCCGCTGCCGTCAACTCTTCTTTGGAAAGATCAATCAAGCCATCCGCGCCAAGCTCCCGCGCAACATCCAGTTTTTTCCGCTTTCGTCCGGCAACGCACACCTTGCTCGCGCCCATCAGTTTGCCAGTCTGGATTCCCCCCAGCCCAATCGGCCCTGTGCCTGTGATTAAGACAGTGTCGCCCGGCTCAATTCCCGCCCGCATATTTGCAAAGGTCGCCGTCGCAACCGGTTCGTTGAGCGCAGCCTCTTCAAAGGAGATTTTGTCTGAAAAGCCAAACACATGCCGTTCGGGCATCACAGCATATTCTGCATATCCTCCGTCTCTGCAAAGGACCGTGCCCACCGCCTGCACTTTGGAGCAGCGGGTATAATTTCCGCTCAGGCACTCCTCGCAAACGCCGCACGATACTCCGGTATCGGCAACCACCCGATCTCCGACTTTAAACTTCTCCACGCTTTTCCCAACGCCGTCAATGATACCGCTATACTCATGCCCAAAGATCATGGGAACGCGAATCAGCCCTTCCCGCCAAAATCCTGCTTCGCCCGAATAAATCGAGTAATCCGTTCCGCAAATCCCGCAATATTTTACTTTGATGCGAACGTCATGCGGCGCTAATTCGGGAACCTCTCTCTGCTCAAACCTCATATCTTTCGGCCCATACAGTACCTGCGCCATCATTTTCATGTTTGATTCTCCCTATCTGCTTGTTTGCCGTCATAAACGTGATATCCGGCCGCCCAACCGCCGTCCACATTCATCAAAAGCCCGGTGATATAGTCTGCCTGCCCGGAACAAAGAAAATTCACGGCATTTGCAATGTCTTCCGGAATCCCCGGCTTGCCCAGCGGGATATGCTTTGTCATTGCGCTCATGGACGCGCTGTCCTGATAGAGTATTTTCATCAACTGCCGGTTCATGATCGATCCCGGAATCACGCAATTCACATGAATGCCATACACGCCCCAGTCAAGCGCCATTGTTCTGGTTGCGGCATGGATCGCCGCCTTTGCCGCGTTATACGCTGCCTGAAACCGCAGCGGCGCACGAAATCCGGTCACAGAGCCTATATTGACAATTTTTCCGCTCTTTCTGCGCTTCATTTGGGGCACAATGTATTTACAGAAAAAATACATGCCGTCAAGACAAATATCGATGCACTTATCCCACCACTCCTCTTCAAAGTCGCAAATAGGCTTCCTGTGCTCCTGCCCTACATTATATCCGACATTATTGACCAGAATATCAATTTTCCCCTCCTGCTCAAGAATCTGCTTCACCATGCCGCACACCATGGCCTCTTCGCTCGTGCTGCCACAAAAGAAGCGTGCATATCCTCCGCTATCCAAAACCAACTGTTCCAGCCCTTCCCCTTCCTCACGGTTTAAATCAATAAAATAGACATGGATTCCCTCTTTTGCCAGCCGTTTGACTATCTGTGTACCAATCGAGCCAGCGCCTCCTGAAACTACTGCAATTTTCTTGTTTTCACACTCCATGTTGCGCCGCGCCTCCTAAAATTCTCTCATGTAGGTGCATCCAAATCCGCCGTCTGCCTGTACAATCTGCCCTGTCACCACACGTTTATTCCACGCGAGCATATCGCGCAGCACCTGCGTCAGATCCTCTTGCGGTCGGCTGGCTCCCCCCGGAAAATACAAGTCCCCATCAATCCCATTTGCATTGCCCACAGCAAGAGCATTTACTGTAATCCCCAGCTCCGCCATTTCCACCGCGGCAGATTTTACCATCATAAACAGGGCGGCAGAAGCCGCCCCTTCCAATGCTTGTCCACGGACAGGAGTGATTGCCGCCGCGCTGCCCACCGCAATGATCTTTCCGTCTTCCGCCATTCTGGTACGAAACGCGCGCAAGACATGATAAAAAGATTTCATGGAGGCTGTCTTCCATTCACTCCATTCCTGCGTGGTCAAATCACAAAGCTCTTTTTGTCCATACCCTTTTGACCCAGATGCAGCGTAAACCACGGCATCCACTTTTCCATCTTCCCCTACACATTTAAAAACGGCATCCAGCAATTCCTGCAACTGTTCCGTTTTTTTGCTGTCGATCTTAAAAACGCGATAGCCGGCAAGCTCCATCCCTTTTTCCAATTCATAAGGTCTGCCACCTTCTTCGCACACAAGCACAGCGGTTTGATTCATTGCAGAGTCCTTCCTTTCCCTTAATCGGGAAACACTTCTTTGGCCGCCCGATTCCATTCTTTCATTTTTTGCATACATTCTTCCTGCGAATTTAATATGGCAATGCCATCACAGCGCACCGAATATCTGACCTTTCCGTCACAAAGGTTCCTGATCCCGCGAAGCTGTTCACGCATCTCCTCTTCCATTTTATCATACATATCCCTGTTGCTGTTGAGACAGATTTCAATCGCAATATCTTTTTTCCCAAAAACTTCCGCCGCTTTTGCAATATCCGACCACGGGCCAATGTGCATCATCTTAAGGCCGGGCAGCGTGGAAACAGATTCATATACTTCCTGCGTCACACCGCAGCTATGCCAATAGCGCACGCCTCCCCACAGCCGCGCAAGCGCAATTTCATGAGGCAGAATCATTTCTCTGTAAACCTGATCGGATATCATCGGATACGATATTTCATCATTAAACAAAAAACCGTCAGGCATCGGTTCCCCAAGATACTCCGCTCTCTTCCTGGAAAATTCCGCAATAGATTCCGTCACGGCTGATAACAGATCATGGAAGAATGACGGATCATCATAAATATCCATGAGCAGATTTTCGAATCCCCTCAGCATAATTGCGGTAGAAAAAGGCGAGCGCATGGTCACCGGAAACATCGCATTCAATCCAAACGGCTCCGCCGCGGCGCGGTGATGTTCATAAAATTCGATCGCTTGCGGCATAAGGCCCGTATGATAAAAGTCAAAAGGCTTTATCTTAAGGAGTTCTGCCTTATCTTCAAATACATGCTGCTTCTCGTCATACCAGGGTGCCTGATTTTTCAAATACTCGAATTTAGCGCCAAAAAAAGCCGCTTCAAAGACGCTCCCAAACGATCCAAACACAGTCCCCTCAAAATATCTGTGGCAATCGAGATGTTCAAATTCCCACAGCGCGTATTTCAACTGTCCGGCCAGATTCTCCTGTGCATCGCTGTAATATGCTTCGCAATCGATTCCCACCACCGGAGCGTAGCCTGAAATATCCATTGCCATAGTAAACGGAACGCGGTGCTTATCCTTTGCCCGCCCTCGCCACCGCTCCAAAAGATACGGCTCATCCCAATTGTCCCAATATTCTCTGTTGCTTTTATTTTTTGGTGTTTCAACAACCGTTTTATATTGCTCCAGCAGACTTTTCAGCTCATCACTTTTCATCATTTTTCCTTTCCGCGCATCCGGCTGGTTTATTCCTGGTTTGAGTGATAAGTCAGGGAAAGCGACGTTTCTTTGTCAAAGATATGGATATATTCGCCTTCAAAGCCAAATCCAGCCGCCCCGCAAGCTGAGCATTCCTTTATTTTTCTCTCGTTTTCTAACGTAACCGGCAGCTTGAGGACCGCGTCCGTTCCCTGCACGTCAACATGCAGATAAACCTCGCTGCCCATCATCTCCCGCACATCGATCTTCGCTGTTATCCCGTCCTCATCGAGAAACGTGTGCTCCGGGCGCACCCCCACCACAATGTCTTCCGGCAGGTTCGTACATGTGCGCAAAATCCTTTGTTTTTCCTCCGGCAGCTTGATTTTCTTCCCATAAAGGCAAACAAAAAACGTATCCTCCTCTTTGAGAAGCTTCCCGTCAAACAGGTTCATGTGCGGCGAACCGATAAATCTGGCGACGTAAATATTAATCGGATCATTGAATACCTGCTGCGGTGTGCCGATCTGATTGATAAATCCGTCCTTCATAATCACAATCCGGTCTCCCAGTGTCATCGCCTCAATTTGGTCATGTGTTACATAGACAAACGTTGTATTAATCTTTTCACGCAGCTTAATGATCTCTGCGCGCATTTGGTTCCTGAGCTTTGCGTCCAGGTTGGAAAGAGGTTCATCCATCAGGAATATTTTGGGATGCCGGACAATTGCTCTTCCAATCGCCACCCTTTGCCGCTGCCCGCCGGATAGCGCTTTTGGTCTGCGATCCAGATATTCGGTGATTCCAAGAATCGCCGCCGCCTCTTTCACCTTACGGTCTATTTCTTCCTTGGAAACTTTTCTTAGCTTTAGCGCAAACGCCATGTTTTCGTACACCGTCATATGAGGATAAAGCGCATAGTTCTGGAACACCATTGCAATATCCCTGTCCTTGGGCGCAATATCATTACATAAAACGCCCCCAATATAAAGCTCGCCCGAGGTGATCGATTCCAACCCCGCAATCATCCGCAATGTGGTCGATTTTCCACAGCCGGACGGCCCAACCAGTACAATAAATTCCTGATCTTTAATTTCCAGATTAAAATCGTCTACCGCAATAATTCCTTTTGCGTATTCCTTTTTCAGGTTTTTCAACACCAGATCTGCCATGTTTTTTTGCTTTGCCATGCACTGCCTTACGCAAATTGCACCGCTCGCCCTGTTGCGCTTTTTCAAGAGGGCATTACGGCAGGTCTCCACACTGCCGTACCGCAAGCATCGGCGGCCTATTCCTCCCTTCTTTTTTTCGTCCGCGGTTATGTGGTGGAGTAACCGCGGACGAAATTCCTTTAGCTTAGTTTTTCAAAAAACAATAATTTACTCTGTCCTCTTCCATCCGCCCTGATTTCAAACCCGTTCGCCAGCTCGTCGCCGGAAACCACCTGCGTTTCCCCGCTATCCGCGTCTTCTATGCTGTATTGCGCACCGCAATCTATGCCGCGCGCCTCAACCACAACCTCCGGCGTTGCGCAATCCTTTCGCCTGAACGCCATCAGGAGGCCTTTTCCAGATTCCTTTTCGTTCATTTCATATACAAACCAATCCTTTTCGCTGTCGCTTACATTTGTCAAAGCATACAGGTCCGCCATCATAAATGGCTGGGATCGTTTTGCCTGTCTGATCATCTCCTGATACCATTCGCGTCCGCCATTTTTCTCAAATTCCACAAACTGCAAATCGAATCCCACAGAAGCTCCCAGATGACTCCTGAAACTATAGGTTCTTTCATCCTCTCCCTTTACGGGCGCCATCCCGCCGTGGATGGGCAGCCATCTGGAATATCCATAATTCACCATTTGCATCGCCGCATCCCTGCGGTCTGCAGCGCAAAGGTAATCCGTCACAAAGAGCGGTATCGTCCGGCGGCAAAAGCGGTAATCAAGCCTGCGACCGCCGCTTGCGCAATCGTCGATCACAAGATGCGGAAATCTTGCGAGCAATTCGTCCAGCATACTGTAAAGACCTTCAATGTATTTAAGCTCCGTGATTCCCTGCCGGTCCTGCGCGTCCGCATACCGCCAATAAGGAAGCGGCTCATAATTAAAATCGATTCTGAATATCTTCATGTGCGTTTTTTCAATCATATCTGCCAAAAGCTCTGTGATATACTTCCTTGCAGGCTCAAAACCCAAATTCAGCATCAGGCTGTAAGGAGTGCGCATGCTTTCGTAATTCGCCTCCCAGGTAAACGGAAGCTTTGGCCCAATGAAATATTCCCTGTGCTCTTTTACAATCCTCAGGCGGGAAACCGCGCGTTCCATTTCAAACCACAGCAAAAAACGCAGCCCCGCATCCTCCGCGGCAAGCCCGACCTCCTCCATACCGTTCGGATACAAATGCTCAAGAGGCTGCCATGCTCCGACATTGTAATACCAGGTCTCCCTGAATTCGTTATCCGAGCGTTCGTCTCCATCTCCATACCATCCCGCGTCAATCCAGTATGTGTCCGCGCCCAGCGCCTCCTCCCTGATGCGCTTGATATTCTTTAAATGCTTTTCCGCGTTTGACCCGCCCCATGTGACAAAGGACAGCGGAGGCATTACTGTTTTTCCATCGAGCTTCGGGCTTTGCTCCAGCATAAACCTGCGAAATCCGTTGAACGAATCCTCGAGGCAGCAATCATCCCATGTTGTCATCAGCATATGGGGCATTTCTACTGTTTCGCCTGAAAACAGCCTGAAATGCGTACGGTCCATCTTTGCCTCAAAACAAATATTGGATTGCCCATCTTCCCTGATTCGCCTCCACACATCAAGATTCCATTGTCCGCTCCAACCGATCGCGAGAATAACGCCTTCCTTTTCCTTTGTCTGCAAATTAAAATAAGGCATACAGCCTGACGAGGAACGCCCTCCGTCACAGCAGAAGCGATAAGGGTCTTCCTGATAAGGCCAGAAGTTTCTTTTCATAGGCATGAAGTCGTCAAACATCGCGTGTGATCCGTTGGAATAGTGGATACAGGGAAACTGCGTGCTCGAGGCTCCGTCCACCTTTCCAACCTCTATTTCCAGACTGCAATACGAAAAATCCGTTATGATATCCGTATCATA
>CAZQDA010000044.1:10141-22483 GCA_964592155.1 uncultured Christensenella sp. | reverse complement strand
TTGGTTATAAAAGTCTACTTAATAAATCGCAAAAAATTTTGCCGCAAGTTAAAGTCTACTTTTTTTGTCACTGTTCTTCTTCCCTTTTGATTTTTGCCCATTTTAAAAAGGTATTATGCGTGACTCCCAGCCTGCGTGCAGCTTCTCTTCCGCTGATCTGGTTTCGTTTCCAGAGCCCATATACAGGCTCAAATTCCACAGGAGTTTGTTTGCTTGGCCTTCCAAACCGGGTGCCCCGCAGCCGTGCTGCCGCAATTCCCTCCGCCTGTCGCTGCCTGATGTTTTCACGCTCCGTTTGCGCAACATAGGATAAAAGCTGCAACACAATATCCGCAATCAACGTGCCTGTAAGATCCTTGCCCTGCCGCGTGTCTAAAAGGGGCATGTCCTGCACAACTACCTGCGCGCCCTTTTCCTTGGTGATGATCCTCCATTGCTCGAGAATTTCATCATAATTGCGTCCCAAACGGTCAATGGAATGAATGACCAAGGTATCCCCTTCTTTTAGTTTATTCACCAATCGTTTGTACTGCGGCCTGTTAAAGTCTTTCCCACTCAGCTTGTCCAGATAAATATTTTTTTCCGGAACCGGAAACTCCCGCAGAGCAATCATTTGACGCTGCTCATTTTGATCCTTTGCCGAAACCCTTGCATACCCGTACACTTTCATTTTAGATGATACCCCCCCGCATCTTTTTTATCGTTCACAGAGTACCATTTTTCGTGACAATTCGGGATTAAAATTAACGCATACCTGCCCTGCACAGAATACCCTATTTGGAACAAACAAAAAATATGCTGATTACTCAGCATATTTCAGTTCATTTTGGCTTGATTTATTCCCTAAAATTTTAATTTATTCGTTTCCCGTTTTTCATGTGCCGCATGCCTGTTTTTTAAACGAACTGCGACAAAATTTGATATAGGCAGGAAACGGGCAGCCCCACAACATTGAAAAAACATCCTTCAATTTTCGATACAAATTTGGCGGCTCCTTCCTGAATGGCATAGGCACCCGCCTTATCCATAACATCTTCTTCCTCCAGATAGCGCGCAAGCTCGCCCTCGCTGATCTCGTTGAAATATACGGCGGTCGTGCACACGTCGGACACCGACCTTCCGCCTTTGGTAACGCAGATGCCGGTATGCACAAAATGCTTTCTGCCGGACATCATCTTAAGCATACGCCGCGCGTCGTCTTTTCCTTCCGGCTTGCCAAAGATTTCTCCGCCTGCCTCCACCACCGTATCCGCGCCGATTACGATATCATCCGGATAGCCGGCAGCAACGCTGTCCGCCTTTTTTTGCGCCAAAAATCGTACAAGCTCCCGCGCATCCTTCAAATCAGAAGACTCGTCCACATCGCTTACCACCACTTTAAAATCGTGGGTAATGAGCGTTAAGAGTTCTCTTCTCCGCGGGGAGGCCGACGCGAGTATCATTACTTTTTCACCATCGTAATAGCGTTCAGCTTACACGCTTCTTCACACAAACCGCATCCCCGGCACTTATCCGTCACCTTATGCGTCATTTTCAGTTCGCCTTCAATTGCGCCGAACGGACACGCCTTGGAACACAGTGTGCATCCCACGCATTTTTGCGGGTTGATCTTTGCCAGCAGGTCTGATTTTGTGGTCAGGATGCACTTGCGTGGGCATTGCTCTACGCACAGCCAACAGCTTCTGCACTGCTCCATATCGATCACAGGCAGATTATCCTTCATCACGATCGCGCCGAACGGGCACAGGCTTGCGCATTTGCCGCATCCAATGCAGCCCGCACTGCAATTTTCCATCACTTCCCTGCCCCTGTCCGTGTTGGTGCACGCCGTATACACATCCACATCACGATTCAAAACCGCAATTGAGCTTTGCGGGCATTGCTCCACACACCTGCCGCAGCCCGTGCACTTTTCTTCGTCAATAAACGCAATTCCGTCAGGACCCATTGTGATCGCGTCAAACTTACATACCTTTGCGCAGGTTCCAAGCCCCAGGCAAGCAAACCGGCAGGCTTTAAAGCCGCCCGCAATGCCATATGCCGCGCGGCAGTCAAGCGCGCCGTCATACTCAAACTTGTTTTTACAATGCCCTTCGCTGCCAAGACACATGATGCGCGCAACCTTGGGCTTCATTTCGCCTACCGCAACGCCCAGAATTTCAGCAATTTCCTTTGCCTTATCCTGCGAGAGTACCGCGCACGCCGACACCTCGGCTTTTCCTGCGCCAAGCGCCTCCGCCAGACCGTCGCATCCCGGAAATCCACAGCCGCCGCAATTGGCTCCCGGCAGGCTCTCTCTTACCAGAACTACCTTTTCGTCCTTTTGCACCGCAAATTTTTTGGACGCTACACCAAGCATAATCCCAAAGACCGCGCCCAATCCTCCTAATACGATAATCGACCAAATAATCGGTTCAAACATAATCTATTTCCTTTTCTGCTTTTTGCCGTAAACTTCTTTTATACCAGTCCGGAAAATCCCATAAACGCTACGCTCATCAGCGATGCTGTAATGAGGGCGATCGGAAATCCCTGAAATGGTTTGGGAATGGTGGAAAGCTCTAAGCGTTCCCTGATTCCCGCGAATAATACGATGGCGAGCGTAAAGCCAAGCGCGCCGCCCACGCCGTTTACAAGCGATTCCACCAGATTATAATTTTCCGTAATGTTCAGGAGCGCAACCCCCAGCACCGCGCAGTTGGTGGTGATCAGCGGAAGATACACGCCAAGGCTCTGGTAAAGTCCCGGACTCGTCTTTTGAAGCACCATTTCCACCAGTTGCACCAGCGCTGCAATGACGAGGATAAACGCAATCGTCTGCATATATCCCACGCCCAAAGGCTCTAGGATAAAATACTGCACCAGCCAGGTGATGAGCGACGCCATTGCCATAACAAATGTAACAGCCATGCCCATGCCCACAGCGGTCTCCACCTTTTTGGATACGCCGAGGAAAGGACAGATGCCCAAAAACCTTGAAAGTACGAAGTTGTTCACCAGAATGGAGCTCAATAAAATGGTGAGGATTCGAATAAACATCTCCATTATTCAGCCACCTCCCCTGTTTGCCCTATCTCTTTTTTGGGCTTACTTTTTTCACGCATCAGCACGATTTTATTGATCAGCGCCAACAGCAATCCGAGCACAAGGAACCCGCCCGGAGCGAGAATGAACATCAGCGCCGGCGGATAATCCGCGCCAAACACGGAAATGCCAAATAGTGATCCCGCGCCCAAAAGCTCGCGCACCATTGCAATCAACGTCAGCGCGATCGTGAAGCCCACGCCCATGCCGATCCCGTCGATCATGGCGGGCACCACGCTGTTTTTGGCGGCAAATGCCTCCGCGCGCGCGAGGATAATGCAGTTTACCACGATCAGCGGAATAAAGATTCCCAGCGACGCGTCCAGCGCAGGTAAAAATGCCTTGAGCACCATTTGCACCACCGTAACAAACATGGCGATCACCACAACATAGCATGGGATTCTCACCTTATCCGGAATAAAATTGCGCAACAGCGAAATCAGCATATTGGAACACATCAGCACGAAGATAACCGCCGCGCCCATGCCCAACGCATTCGTGACAGATGTTGTAACCGCGATTGTCGGGCACATTCCCAAAACCAGACGGAATGTTGGATTTTCGTTTAAGATACCGTTTACGAAAACGCCTTTCATCATTTGTTTATCCATTCTGTTCACGCCCCCTTTCCAAGATACTGCTCTTCAAACGTGCGCGCCAGGTTCACCGCGTTTGCAACGCCTTTGCTGGTGATGGTCGCGCCTGTGAGCGCCTGTATTTCATTTTCCGCCCCGCTGGGAGTTTTGCCCACCGTGAGCGGTCCGTCCGTACCGACAAACTGATCCAAAAAGTCAGGCTTTGTTGCATTCGCGCCAAGCCCCGGCGTTTCGTCATGGCTGCCGATATTCACGCCCGTCACTTTTCCGTCCATTGTAAGTCCCACCGTGATATTGATTCCGGGCTTATATCCCTTCGTTACGAGCGCAAAGGTATAACCGACTGCCTGTCCGTTTGCCGTTCCCTCATATACTTCCGTGATATCTGCAAACTGATCCTTGTCATATCCAAGGCCGTCAATCGCAACAGCCTTAAACTCCTGCGCATCCGGCAGCACCATCTGGCGCGCCTCCGTTGCTTTTTTGATTTCCTGCTCCGCAATCGGCCCTTTTGTGATCCCATAAACAAGTCCCAATATGAGCCCCGCGCAAACCGTAATAATCACAAGCCTCAGGGTAAGGTTGAAAATGCTGTCATTCTTTGTCTTATCCATTGACTTTTTTCACCTCCCCAAATACTCTCGGGCGCAGCACTTTTTCAAGCAACGGCGTCAACAGGTTCATAAACAGAATCGAGAAAGATACCCCTTCGGGATAGCCGCCCCACAACCGGATGACCATTGTGACCACGCCGCAGCCGATGCCGAACACAATCTGCGCCTTGGGTGAGGACGGCGAAGATACATAATCCGTTGCCATAAAGAACGCGCCCAACATGAGCCCGCCCGCAAAAAGCTGAAAAAGAATCTGTTCCGGATGCCCTGTGCAAAGCGTAATCAGCGCGACTGTTCCAAGATAAGCAACCGGAATCCGCGGTGAAATCACCTTTCGCGCCATCAGGTAAACCCCGCCGATGAGCAGCGCAAGAACGCTTGTTTCGCCCATGCTGCCGCCAATGTTTCCAATGAACATATCGGTAAGCGCAGGAGTCGCCGTTGCGCCCTCTCCAAGCGCCGCAAGCGGCGTCGCGCTCGCCACGGCATCCACTCCCGCAAACGGGGCGATGAACGTGGTCATGGCAACCGGCCAGGAAATCAACAGAAAACAACGCGCCGCAAGCGCCGGATTCATAAAGTTATGTCCCAGTCCGCCAAAGCACTGCTTTACAATAATAATGGCAAACGCGCTGCCGCAAACCGGAATATACCACGGCACATTCGGCGGTAAATTCAAAGCCAGAAGAACGCCCGTTACCACGGCGGACAAATCATTGATTGTCACCGCTGTTTTTGTAAAATACTGAATTGCAGCCTCGCAGCCCACCGCACTGATCACGCATAATGCAATCGTCATCATGCAGCCGGCGCCAAAAAAGTAAACCGCCGCAATACACGCAGGGATAAGTGCGATGATCACATCGAGCATAATGCGTGTGGTGCTTTGGTTTGATTTGATATGCGGCGAGCCTGATAAAATCAACTCTTGTTGCATAGCATTTCCTTTCTTCCCCCTGAAACGCTCCGGCGAAAACTTCCGCGCGCGTTCCTGATTTGATTTAAAATTTATTCTTCAACAGCTTTTTCCGCTTCCTGTGCGGCTTTTTCGGCTTTTTGCCGCTCCTTTAAGCGTTCCACTGTGATCATATCTTTTGCGAATTTGATGTTTTGCGCAATCGGTTTTTTTGCGGGGCAGATATAGCTGCAGCTCCCGCAGCTCATGCAATCCATGGCATGATGCCCTTCCGCCTTTTCGAAATCCTCAAAGATGGCGGACGCGGAAATCAGCATGGGCAGCAAGTTCATCGGGCACACATCCGCGCATTTCCCGCACTTGATGCAGTTCGTTTCCTTTTGCTTTTTGGTATATTCCTTATCCAGAACCACGATTCCGGAAGAACCCTTTGTGATCACGCAGTCAAGCGTAGGGAGGGGCAGGCCCATCATTGGCCCGCCGGAGATGATTTTCAGCGGTTCGCTTGAGAATCCGCCTACATAATCAAGCACTTCGCGCACGCTTACGCCGAAGCGCACGAGCAGGTTTTTTGGGTTTTTCACCGCGCCCGACACGGTCACAACCCGCCTAAAGAGCGGCTCTCCCGCATAAAAAGCATCCGCAATCGCCTTTGCGGAGCCAATGTTCACAACCACAACGCCCGCGTCCATCGGCAGACCGCCCGCCGGAACCACGCGCCCTGTAATGGCGTTAATCAGCTGTTTTTCACTGCCCTGCGGATATTTTGTCTCCACAGGAACCACGCGGATGGCGTGCGTATCCACCGCCGCCGTCATTTTTTCGATTGCCTCGGGCTTGTTATCCTCGATGCCGATAATCGCCTTTTTGATATCAAGCGCACGCATCAGCAGCTTTACGCCCATCATCACGCGTTTGGGGCATTCCACCATCAGGCGGTAGTCCGCCGTTAAAAACGGTTCGCATTCCGCGCCGTTCAAAAGCAGCAAATTGACGCTCTTCCCTTCGGGAGGCGATAATTTCACATGGGTTGGGAAGGTTGCGCCGCCCATTCCGACGTTGCCCGCTTCCTTAATCATATCAATGATTTCTTTTTCCGTAAGGGACTCGATCTTTTCAGGCGCCTCGAACGCCGACTCGTCCTTAAAATCATTTTCGATCACAATGGCAGGAACCGGTTTGCCGTTCGCGCCTGTGATGTCCGTGATTTCAGTCACGGTTCCTGAAACGCTTGAATGCACCGGCACGCTTACAAAGCCCTGCGCTTCCGCAATTTTTTGCCCCATCAGCACACGGTCCCCAGTCTTCACGATTGGAGTCGCAGGCGCGCCAACATGCTGAGAAAGCGGGATTTTCACCACATGCCCCGCGGGCATTTCTTCTATCGCACACTTTTCCGTCAGCTTTTTTCCTTCATGTATTTCCCTGAGCGGATGAACGCCGCCCCTAAATGTAAGGCTCATAATAACCTCCTATGGTTGCTAGACACTAAGAGTTATTATAGCACAAGGAAAATTTTTTCTAAAGGGGATAAAAAAATTTTTCACTTTAAATTTTAATGAAAATTTTTGTGTGTCGAAATTCTTAAGAATCGTGTTTGTTGCATTTGCATAGCGGACTGCTTTATAATAGGGAGAGATCGGAGGTCTTATCCATGAATGAAATCGTCCCAATCATCCTGCTTCTCTTAGCCCTTATTCTCGGAATTTTGTATTGTTTCTGGGGATATCGATACCTGAAAGTCGTTATTTTTTTGGTCGCCTTTTTTATGGGCGCTTATTATTCGTATACGCTGATCGGAACCTATTTTCCGGATTCTACGTCCTGGCTGTGGCTTGTGAGCCTCATTATCGGGCTCATTTTTGCGCTTCTTTGTTTTTTCTTCATCAAGTTCGCCATCTTTGTGGCGGGCGGCGTTGTGGGATTGCTTGTGTTTACCTTTCTGCGTAACGGCTTTCCCGCTACCTTTGATACAATGGAATCCCTGACGCTGTTTATCATCGGGCTGGGATTGTTCCTTGTGTTCGGTGCCATTACACTCGCCTCACAGCGGCATTTTGTCATTATTTTCTCCGCAATTTTCGGCGGATATATGCTCGTGCATACGGCAGGCGTGATGATCGGCCTGTTCTTCAATCAGGGAGCGCTTTCCGGCATCACCTTGAGCAACTATAAGCAGGTTTTTGATTCCGTGAGTATCTTTTCCACCGGATCGATGTGGGCATTCCTCATTCCCACCGCGGTATTTGCAATCGCCGGAATGGTTGCCCAATATAAGTTCACCGCGCGCCGCAAAAAGTGATACTTATGTTCCAACAAAAAAACGGTTTGAAAATTCAAACCGTTTTTTTGTTGGAATTCTATAACCTGCTTCTGCGTCCGCCGCCGGATCTGCTCCTTGCTGAACTGTGCCGGCGCTGCACAGAATCTTTTCCCATTTTTGCGCTCCCCGCGCGCGGCGGCTTGCTGTATGCCGGTCTGCCGCGACCCGCGTACCGTTTCTTTCTACGGCTGATATTGAATGTTCTGACCGCCAGTAGTGCCAAAATCACGGCTGCCGGTATGATGATCCACAAAAACCACATCTGGAATTCAAACAGCGGAACATCATAGGCCTCGCTGGTTTGCTCTTCCTCGCCTTTCTGGAATATCTGCCTGCCCGCCACGAGCGGCGCGCTGTATAGCTCCTGTCCATTCAGGGAATAAGAGACCGTTCCTACCTCGTCCCCCGCGCTGACCGGAGCCTTGATCGGCCCGTTGATATTCGTTTTCTGCTCCAGCTGAATGCTGCCGTCCTCAAGTCCTTTTGCAGTTGCCGCGTCAAGAAGCTGCGTATCCGCCGCAATCCCGCTTAAATCTGCGGATACCTCAAGTGAGCCCTCCTGCGGATCGTTTCCTGAGGCATTCTCCACCTGCTCGGTGAGCGCCACCGGAGCCGCAAACTTTGCAAGGTCTACCTTGGCAAAATTTTCAAAACCATAGTCAAACAGATATTTTGTGATATCCCACCGCGCATGCGCGCCTGGAATCCCCTGCTCTTTATCTTCCTTGGTTTGGTCTCCAAACACAACCGCAATCAGGTTCAAATTATCACTGGAAGCGGACGCCACCAGACAGCCATAATTTTTGATCGGCTGCTCCGCTCCGGGCGGCATGATATTCTGGATCAGCCCCGTCTTCATCCCTGTGGCTTTATCATAGAGATAGCCCGCAAGCTCCGGCCTGCTAGCCATCGTATGCATCAACAAATTAGAGTTTTCAATGACATCATCACCCAGCGTTTCATTTGTCGTGAGTCCGCTGACCGTTTCATACGCATAGGTTTCCGTCGCCGCTGCTTCCCTTATCACGGGAATTTTGTACGCCGCCGCCGCAAGCTTTGCCATGTCAGCCGCGGTGGAATAATGATCCTGCCCGATATTCGCAAAATACGCCCCGTGCGGATTGATGAAATTGGTATTCGTCATGCCGAGCTCTTTTGCCTTGGCGTTCATCATCTGGACAAACGCTTCTTCGCTGCCCGCAATATGGATTCCCAAAACAAGCGCCGCATCATTGCCCGAGCAAAGCATCATACCATAAAAAAGGTCTTTCACGGAAATCTGGACGTCCGGTTTTAGATTATAAAGCTCCATCAGACTGCCATTTGTCCCAAGCAGCCCAACCTGGGTTTTCATATCAGCCGTATACGTCACCACATCTTCCATCTTGCAGTTTTCCGCTGCCAGAATCGCGGTCATCAACTTGGTTGTGCTGGCAGGAAAAATACGCCAGTCCGCATTTTTGGAAAACAAAACTTCGCCTGTATCCGCATCCACTAGCATGGCCGATTCCGCCTCGATGCGCGATAAATCAACCCCGGGCGCGCCCTGCCTGTCCTGCGACGTCGGATCGGGCGTGGGAGTCGGCTCCGGTGTGGGAACGGGCGTGGGCTCGGCAGATGCAGCAGCATCTTGCGCGGGTTGTGTTTGAGATGGTTCCGGTTCATTTTCTGCAAACGCAATAACGGGCATTGTCAGCATCATTGCAAACGCAATGATCAGTACAATTATTTTTTTCAAATTATCATCCTCACTGAAGTTCGATCTATAACGGTTTTTATTATATAACAAAACGGACTTCTTGTACAGTTTTGTATCGCTTCCGTAGCACTTTTTAAACAAAATTCATACTTTTTTCACATTTGGTTACCGTGGATGTAGCCCCCCTGTTTTATGATAAGAGCAATCCATATTACGTATCAGGAGGTTGTTAGAATGTTTGAACTGATTTTGTCAAAAGAGATACTCTCCGTTCTGTTTCTTGCGGTGGGTGTGATTGGCGCAATTTGCGTTTCCGCCATTCTCATGGAGCGCAAACAGCCGCGCGCAAAACAGCGCCGCGCAGCGCATCCTCACCCGAAGCAGGCACGCTTTTTTTAAGTTACAAAAGCGTTCTCACGCTATTTTTTACTTGAAAATACCATCCGCATATCAGATAATATAAAAAATAAGTTTTTATCATGTTAAGAAACGGACGGTATGGTATGAAGCATCAAATCATTACTTCAAAACAGGCGGCGGAATTGATTTTCGACGGCGCGGTGATCGCCGCAAACGGATTTGTTATGGCGGCAACGGCGGACGAGCTTTATTCCGCTTTGGAAAAACGCTTTTTGGAAACGGGTTTTCCCAGAGATTTATCGATTCTTTCCGTCACCTCGGTCGGCGACGGCGGGGAGCGCGGACTAAACCGCCTTGCCCATAAGGGACTCGTCAAAAAATTGGTCGCAGGGCATATTAACCTGATGCCCAAACTCCAGAAAATGATTTTTTCAGAAGATATCGAGGCATATAACCTGCCTCAGGGCGTGATTGCGCAGCTTTTGCGCGATACGGCGGCAAAACGTCCCGGCCTTGTGACGCACATCGGGCTGGATACATTCGTCGACCCGCGCGTTTCCGGCGGCAAGCTCAACAGCCGCTCTAAGGAAGACCTCAATGAAATCATTGAAATCGACGGAAAAGACTATATTCGCTATAAGCCGGTTGAGCGCATCGACTATGCCTTTCTGCGCGGCACGCGGGCGGATAAAAACGGAAACATCAGCATGGAAAAAGAGGCCGCTCTTGTAGACGCGCTACCCATGGCGCAGGCCTGCCATGCGCTTGGAGGCAAGGTAATTGTTCAGGTGGAGGAAATCGTGGACGATATCCCCACGCACGAAGTTTTCGTGCCTGGCATCCTTGTGGACTATATCGTAAAAAACAGCGACAAAGCATTGCATCCGCAAACGGCGCTGTGTGATTATAACCCCGCCTATTCCGGACAAGAGCGCGCGCCCAAAGGCGCGATGCCCGTTTTGCCCCCCGGCCCGCGCCGCATCATTGCATTGCGGTCTTTAAAGGAGCTCAAAGAGGGCGGCGTAATCAATCTGGGAATCGGTATGCCCGAGGGCATTGCCGCAGTTGCGGAAGAAAAGGGCATCAGCGATTTTACGCTGACCGTGGAGGCCGGCGGAATCGGCGGCACCCCGCTATCCGGTGTGGAATTCGGCTGCACTCTGAACCCCCAGGCAATTTTATATCAGCATCAGCTGTTTGATTTTTATCACGGAGGCGGACTCTCGCAGGCGTTTTTGGGTCTCGCGGAATCCGATCCGCAGGGCAACATCAATGTCAGCAAGTTTGGCCCGCGCATCGCAGGGTGCGGCGGATTTATCTGCATCACGCAATCAACCCCCCTGCTCTATTTCATCGGTACCTTTACCGCAAAAGGGCTTAACGTGGAGGTAAAGGATGGAAAGCTGCACATTCTGCAGGAGGGCAGCATTAAAAAATTCAAAAAGGAAATCGAGCAGCTCACCTTTTCCGCCAAACGCGCGCGCGAGTTGGGGCAAAAGGTTATGTTTATCACCGAACGCTGCGTGCTTGAAGTAAGGGAAGACGGCCTTACGCTCACAGAGGTGGCTCCCGGGATCGATATTGAAAAAGACATTATCGCAAACATGGAATTCCGGCCCCTTATTTCAGAAAATTTGAAAGAAATGGATGCGGACGTTTTCCAATAACACGAAGAAAAAGACGGGCTCTTGCCCGTCTTTTTTTGTTTCTCTTTTTTCGCTCTATCCTCTGTTGTTATCATCCGCATCATTATCATCATAGCGGTCGTCTTGCGTTCCCTGATTCTGCCGATTGCGCCGTGCGCGCAGCACCAGAATCACTGCCACCGCAGCGGCAGCAGCCGCAATCACGATGATCAGTATCACCATCGCCGGATTCCCCTGTTCTTCCGGCTGAGGCACGGGCGTTTCAGTTGGCGTGGGTGAAAGCGTATTCGTCGCGCTGACATCCGGCTCTACCGCCTTTTCATTGGATACGTCCATGAGTTTCAGGCCGCCTTTTCCATCCGCGCGCAGATTCATATATAATTCGTCCGCGCCCCTCTTGATGCTCAGGTAGATCTTCCCATCCGCTTTTTGCACGATTCCGGTCACATCCGCGTCCTGCACAACAAATTCTGTCTTACCTATCATTGCGTCGTCTTTTCCTACTGCGGCAACGCTGTGGTTTCCTTCCATGATTCCTGAAATTTCAAAATAGCCTGTTTCATTTGTTACTGCGTTAAGCGTCCCTTTGGTATCGGTATTCTGGCTTTTTATGATCGCTCCCGCAATGATTGCTCCATTCTGATCCATAAGATAACCGTTAAAGCATGGATCAGCGGCTACCTCTTCCGGCTTTTCATGCCCCTTCTCATCCTTTTTGGGCGTTTCCTTTTCATGCTTGATCGGCGAGGCGGACGCTTCCTTTAATTTCAACTCCGTGTTGCTGTTCCCCTGCAAATCAACCGTCGCGGACAGGTACACGTCCTGCGTTCCCTTTTGATAGGCCACGACATATTTTAAATCTTTATGCGAATCGATTTTGGTTTCGTCAGACTTTTGAAAGGTCACTTTGCACACACCGCGTTCCTTTTGCTCTGCATCAAAAATCTTAATTGTCTTGGTTCCGTCTGGATCGAGTTCTGAAAAATAAACGGCTCCGCCCGCATTCGTGTTCCTCATTTTTCCGTCATCCACTGCCGCCGCATAGCCTGAAACCGCAGCGCCTCTGCTATCGATCAGGTACAGCTTGAGATTCAGCTTATCCGG
>CAZQDA010000044.1:0-10041 GCA_964592155.1 uncultured Christensenella sp. | reverse complement strand
GCTGGACTTGGCGTCGGCTCCGCAGTCGGCGCTGCGGTTTCCGTAGGCGCAGACGTCTGTGTTGGCGACTCTGTCGGGATTGCTGTTTCCGTCGGTTCCGGAGTGTTTGAAGGCTCCGGCAATGCGCCGTCCTTCGCGCTTTTCAGAAGCATGTTTGCATTTTCCGGCAATTCAAAAACAAAATCTACTGCCGGAGCTTTTTCATTTACATCCACCTCATACGTATATACCTGCGAATCGTTGGGCGCGCTGCTTGGCGTGCCTGTGGCAAACGGATTCAGCGTCGAAAGCGCCACATTTTTCATAACGGCGGTATTCAGAGCCATCGTCGCGCTTTTGGGCAAATTCTTAATCTCGGTCGTCTCAGCCGGATAAAGATGCAGATTCAAAATCCCCAGCGTTATCTCATCCTTGCTTTTTGCCGCAAGCTGCAAACCCGAAATGGGAATAGACGGCAGGGAAAGCTTTCCGTCTTGATCCGTCACACCGTTATACACATACTCTGATTCCAGTTTTTCTTCTTCCTGCAAAAAAATCTCCACATCCGCCAGCGGGGTTCCATCCGGCTTCGTGAAAAACAGGTTAAGCCCAATCGCCGGCGTCTGCAGGACGTCCGTCGGATCTTGCGTCGCTTCTTCCGCAAACGCGGCTCCCGCAAAGGAAAGGGCAAAAATAAATACAAGCACAGCACATAACAATCTTTTTCTTTTCATTGTTTCCTCCAAATAAGCCAACATATACATTGGTCACTATACTATCATATCATAGCATCTCAAAACCCTCAATTGTAATTTGGAATCAAAAAACCTTCCGATGCGCCGATTGGGTTGCAGTCGGAAGGTTCTATCTTCGCTCAAGGTCCAGACTCTTATTTGTGCTTTACCGCGCCTTGTCCAAACGAGCGTATTTTTGCGTACCGTTTTTCAAGCAGCGATTCAATCGGCTCCTGCTGCAATTCTTTCAGGCAACCAACCAGATACTGTTTGATCTCTTTTGCAAAAGCGCCTCGATCCTCCGCCTGTGCGCCGCCCTCCGGTTCAGGGAGCACATCGTCCACGAGACCCATTTCTTTGATCTCACCGGCTGTCATACGCATAAGCTCCGCCGCCTCTGCCGCACGAGAGGAATCTTTCCATAAAATACTGGAGAACCCTTCCGGCGATAGAATAGAATACAGAGCATTTTCCAGCATAATCCGTTTGTCTGCAACCGCAAGCGCAATTGCGCCGCCGCTGCCGCCCTCACCGATAAAAAGGCTGATCACAGGGGTTTTGAGCCGCGAAAGCTCTAAAAGATTGCGCGCAATCGATTCCGCCACGCCGCGTTCCTCTGCTCCAATCCCGCAGAACGCGCCTTGCGTATCCACGATACAGATGACAGGCCTGTGGAATTTCTCCGCCTGCTTCATCAGCCTCAACGATTTGCGGTACCCTTCCGGATTAGAGCATCCAAAATTGCGCGCTACCTTGTCGCGCAAATCAGAGCCCTTTTCCTGACCCACAACCGTGACGGGCATTCCATCCAAAAATCCAACGCCGCCGATCACTGCAGCATCATCCGCAAACAGCTTGTCGCCGTGCATTTCCATAAAATCTGTAAAAACGTGCTCAATGATATACTGGGAGGTAATCCTCTTGGGATCGCGCGCTGTCTGCACGATTTCCCATGCGGAACGTTTTTCACTCATTTCGCGCTTCCTCCTTCGTGTAATTTTAAAAGATTCGCAAGCGTGCCTTTCAGCTCGCTGCGCGGAATAATCATATCCACAAAACCCTTTTCAAGCTGAAATTCCGCCGTCTGGAACGTGGGCGGCAACGCCTGCTTGATCGTCTGCTCGATCACGCGCCGTCCCGCAAACCCGATTGTCGCGTTTGGCTCTGAGATCGTTACATCCCCCAGCATCGCAAAGCTTGCCGTCACGCCGCCTGTCGTCGGGTCTGTGAGCACCACGAAAAACGGAAGCCCCGCCTCGTCCAGCTTTGCCAGCACCGCAGCCGTCTTGCTCATCTGCATCAGGGATATAAGCCCCTCCTGCATTCGCGCGCCGCCGGACACGGTAAATGCGATAAACGGCAGCTTCTTTTCGATTGCCCGCTCCGCTGCCAGCGTAAATTTTTCACCCACTGCCGCGCCCATAGAGCCCATCATGAAAAATCCATCCATCACCGCGACCATCGCTCCAGCACCCCCAATGGTACATTGCCCTGTGACGATCGCTTCTTTTTCGTTGGTGTAGGCGCGTATCTTCTCCACCTTTTGTTCATACCCCGGAAACGCGAGCGGATTTGTGCCTATGATATCCGCATTGATCTCCTCAAAGCTTCCCTCGTCTGCCGTATAAAGAATTCTCTGGCGCGCGGAAAGCCGGAAGTGGTAGCCGCAATTGGTACACACATTGAGGTTGGCAAACAGGTCGTCCGTATAAATGACCATGCCGCACCCGGGACACTTTTCCCACATGCCCTCAACCTGCTCTTCGTCGTGCGCAACCGGCAGATTGGCGCTTAGCTCAGCCTCCGGCTCAAAGGAAGCCTGCGTTTGCTGATTGGTGCGGTATACGCGCATTGTAATATCTTTGCGTTTTTTAGAAAATAAGCCCATTGATTATTTTCCCTCCATGATGCGTCCCACGAGACCCGTATCCAGTTTTCCCGCGATCACATCTTCATGATTTAACAGATCGAGCTGGAAATCCGCGTTGGTTTCCACTCCGTCCACAATCAGCTCGGTGAGCGCCGCCCTCATCTTTGCCATTGCAAGTTCACGCGTGGGCGCGTGGGCGATCAGCTTGCCGATCATGCTGTCATAGGTGGGCGGAATCTGATATCCTGTATACATCGCCGTATCAAACCGCACGCCCGGCCCGCCCGGCAGGTGCAGCGCATCAATCATTCCGATAGACGGCATAAAGTTTTTCTCAGGGTCTTCCGCATTGATGCGGCATTCAATCGCGTGCCCCATCAGCGGGATATCTTTTTGCTCAAACGAAAGCCTTGCTCCGTTGGCGACCAGTATCTGCTCGCGCACAATGTCAATTCCTGTGACCATCTCAGTCACGGGATGCTCCACCTGCACACGCGCATTAAGCTCCATGAAATAATATTCGCCCGACTTTTCATCATATAAAAACTCAATGGTGCCGGCGTTTTTATAGCCGGACGCTTTTGCGGCGCGCACGGCAGCCTCACCGATTTCCCTGCGCTTTTCCGGTCCGAACGCAATACTGGGCGCTTCTTCCATCAGCTTCTGGTTTCTGCGCTGCAAAGAACACTCGCGCTCGTAAAGATAAACGGCATTTCCATGATTATCGCACATGATTTGCACTTCAATATGCCGCGCGTCCATGATACATTTTTCCATGTAAAGCGTGCCGTCGCCAAACGCGCCCAGAGCTTCCTTATAGGCCGCGTCAAACGCGTCTTCTAGGTCCTCTTCTCTGTCCACCTTACGGATTCCGCGCCCGCCGCCACCGTTCGCGGCCTTGATCATCACGGGATATCCGACCTTCTTGGCAATCTTTTTCGCTTCTTTGGCGTTTTTGAGCGCTTCTAGCGAGCCTGGAATAATCGGCACGTCCGCCTGTGTCATAATCCTTCTGGCCATGAGCTTATCACCCATTTTTTCCATGGCTTCCGCATCCGGCCCGATGAAAATAACATTGCTTTTGTTGCACATCCGTACAAACTTGGAATTTTCCGATAAAAATCCATAACCCGGATGAATTGCATCCGCACCTGAGATACTCGCCGCCGACAGCAGATTGTATGCGCTTAAATAGCTGTCCTTGGGCGGCGGCGGACCGATGCAGAAAGCTTCGTCCGCAAGCTGCGTATGCAGCGCGTTTGCGTCGATTGTCGAATAAACCGCAACGGTTTCAATCCCCATCTCGCGGCACGCACGTATCACGCGGACGGCAATTTCACCGCGGTTCGCAATTAGAACCTTTTTTATCATCCTATTTTTCTCTCCTCAATACCATGCAAGGCGCGTCGCGGCTTAGTCCTGCTTGACAAGCACAAACAGAATTTCTCCTTCGCACACAACCTGATCCGCTACCGTTGCCTTTACTTTTCCTTTGCCTCCCATGGAGGACAGGCGCAGGATTTCCGTTTCCAGAATCATATCATCCCCCGGCTTCACCATACCGCGAAACCGCACTTTGTCGATTCCGCCGAACACCGCCAGACGGCCTTTGTATTTTTCATCCTGCAAAATCGCGACCGCGCCCGCCTGCGCAAGCGCTTCTGTGATCAGTACGCCCGGCAGAATCGGATTCCCCGGAAAATGCCCTTTGAAACAGAATAGATCCTCACGGATACGCCACAGCGCTTTGGTGCGCCTGCCCACCTCGCACTCCAGAACTTCATCCAGAAACAAAAACGGATCGCGGTGCGGAATAATCTTCTTAATACCTTCCTGATCGATCATCGTTTTCTCCTTATACGTAATTGAACAGAAGCTGGCCATATTCCACGCTGTCGCCCTCTTCGCAGGCAACCCATGTGATTTCGCCATCCTCCGGCATAGTAATTTCGTTCATCAGCTTCATCGCTTCAATCATACAGATGATATCACCCTTTTTGAGCTTATCGCCGATTTTCACGTCCTTGCCGCCCGTGAGCTTATGGAACACGCCCACCAGCGGAGAAGTAACCTCTTTGCCACGGCTTTCCTGCTGTGCGGGAGCTTGCTCTGCCGCCGGAGCCGCTGCGGGCGCTGCCATAGGTGCCGCTGCCGCAGGCATAAATGCGGGGGCCGCTGCCGGAGCCGCGAAATAAACCGGCTCTTCTTTCCCTGTATTGCGTTCCAGCTTCAGGCTGAAATCGCCTTCGTTCATTTCAAATTTACTCCAGCCTGTGTTGTCCACAGCCTTGAGGAGTTCCAGTACTGATTTTAAATCCACTGTCGTTTACTCCTTTTCCAATCTGACAAATTTATTGATCATCAACCTTTTTAAATAAAATGCTCGCGTCGTGCCCTCCGAATGCAAGCGAATTGGACAGCGCTACGCGCACATCCGCTTTTCGTCCCGCGTTTGGCACATAGTCAAGGTCGCATTCCGGATCTGCAACCTGATAATTGATGGTGGGCGGAATAAACCCATCCGCAATACTCATCACTGAGTACACCGCCTCAATGCCGCCCGCCGCGCCCAGCGCGTGACCTGTCATTGATTTGGTGGAAGAAATCGCAATCTTATAAGCCGCATCCCCAAACGCGTTTTTAATCGCCTGTGTCTCTATCTTATCGTTGAGGTCAGTCGAAGTCCCGTGCGCGTTGATATACGAAATTTCCTCCGGAGCAACTCCGGCTTCCTGTGCCGCAAGCTGCATTGCACGCGCCACCGCCGCGCCCGATGGTTCCGGCGCAGTCATATGATACGCGTCGCCCGTCGCGCCGTATCCCGCGATTTCCGCATAAATATGCGCGCCGCGTTTTTTTGCCATTTCATATTCTTCCAGCACGAGTACGCCCGCACCCTCCGCAATGACAAACCCGCTGCGTTCCATGTCAAACGGAATGGAAGCTCTTTCGAGCCGGTCTACCGTGGTCACGGCATGCAGCCCCAAAAATCCTGAAATCGCAAGCATTTTGATGGGAGATTCCGCGCCGCCCGCCAGCATGGCGTCCATATATCCATCCTTGATCAGGCGAAACGCGTCGCCGATGGAGTGAGAGCCTGACGCACACGCGGTTGTCACCGTCGTATTGTATCCGTTTAATTTATGCTTAATAGCAAGCTGACCAGATGCCATATTGCCAATCATCATGGGGATCAAAAGCGGATTCACACGCCGAAAGCCCTTCTCATTGAGCTTGGTCACTTCCGTTTCCATCGTATCGAGCCCGCCGATGCCGCTGCCCACACTCACGCCGAACCGGAACCTGTCGTAAGGAAGCTCCCCGCCCATTTCAAAGCCTGCGTCTTTCATCGCCTGATCGCCCGCAATTACGCCGTACTGCGCATATTCGTCAAGCCGCCGCGCTTCTTTTTTATCCAGATAATCGAGCACATCAAGGTTTTTGAGCTGACCCGCAAAGTGGACGGGAAGACCTTCCGCTCCCGCTTTTGTCAGCGGACCAATGCCATTCACGCCGTTTTTCGTATTTTCCCACGCTTCTTTCACGCTGTTTCCGTTTGGCGAAAGAATCCCAAGGCCCGTTACAACTACTCTTCTGCTCATAAATCGTCAGTTCCTTCCAAACTTAAAATCCGTTTCCTGCGCTTATTCTGCTGATATCTATAAACGCAAACCAGTCTTTTTTAACGCCGTATGCGGCACTATTTACATATACATGCCGCCATTGACGGAAAGCACATGCCCTGTGATATACGAAGACGCGTCGCTCGCCAAAAATGCAACCGCGTCCGCGATGTCGTCCACCGTGCCGCCGCGCTTTAATGGAATACTGCCCAGAATTTCTTCCCGCGCCTTTGCAGGCATCTCGTCTGTCATGACCGTTTCCACAAAGCCGGGCGCAACCGCGTTTACCGTGATGCCACGCGAACCGATTTCCCTTGCGAGGGATTTTGTAAAACCAATCATTCCCGCCTTGGACGCGGAATAATTGGTCTGCCCTGCCTGGCCGCACAGGCCAACCACAGAAGCCATATTAATAATCCTGCCGCTTCTCTGCTTCATCATATAAGGAACCGCATGACGGCAGCAGTTAAATACGCTTTTTAGATTGACATTGATCACCGCGTCAAAATCTTCTTCCTTCATACGCGCCAAAAGTCCGTCGCGCGTAATGCCCGCATTATTGACGAGAATATCGATGGAACCAAAAATTTCCACCGTCTGCTTCATCATCGCTTCCACCTGATCGAATTTGCTGGCATCCGCCTTGATTGCAACGGCTTTCACGCCTTTTTTCTCAATCTCCGCAACCGTGCCCGCATAATCCTCTTCTTCAAACAGATAGTTGACAACAATATTATTTCCTTCGTCTGCAAGGCGCAAAGCAAGCTCCCTGCCAATTCCACGGGACGCTCCCGTGATCAATGCTGTTTTTGCCATAATTCCCTCCAAAAACCTCTGATCAGAATCCAAGCTCTTTGAGCGCGCTTACCGTTGCTTCAAAGGATTCAAAATCGTTGATATTATATGTGCTTACCGCTTTGTCGATTCTTCCTACAAAGCCTGTGAGCGTCTTGCCGGGGCCGACCTCCACAAAGGTATCGTAACCGTCTGCGATCATCGAGCGGATAATTTGCTCAAACAACACAGGACTGCTCGTCTGCTCCGCCATTACCGTTTTCATCGTTTCCATTTCGTATGGTTTTCCGCTGCGGTTTGCATACAGGGGAAACGCAGGCTCTGAAAAATTCATATCTTTGATCTCTTCGTGAATATTTTGCGCCGCCTGCTGCATGTGCGCCGAATGAAACGCCCCATTGACAGGGAGCTTCATGCACCTTATCTTATTTTCCTTGCAATAGGCCATCATCGCTTCCAGCCGGTCCGCATCTCCCGCCACGACCGTCTGCCCTGGGCAATTATAGTTCACGGCGAGCAGCACACCGTCGCCTGCAAACTGCTGCGTAAGTTTTTCCACCTCGTCCGTGCTCTTTCCGATCACGGCCGCCATGGCTCCATCCTTTTGCTCCGCGGCTTCCTGCATCCACTGGGCGCGTTTTAACACAAGCCGCAGTGCATCCTCAAATGACAACGCCTGCGCGGCAGCGATTGCCGCATATTCTCCCAAAGAGAATCCTACGGCGGCGCCTGGAGCGATCCCCGCAGATTTTAAAGCCTCATATGCAGCAACGTCCACCGTGAAAACAGTGGGCTGCGTGTTAATCGTCTGATTCAGTTCTTCCTGAGCTCCCAAAAAGCACAGGTCGCAAATTCCCGGACGGATTTGCTCTGCTTTTAAGAATACCTCTCTGGCTGCCGGCACGTTGTCGGAAAGGCTTTTTCCCATGCCGGTTTTTTGCGCGCCCTGCCCTGCAAAAAGCACTGCAAGCTTACTCAATTTCGATTCCTCCAAACAAATGCGCGAGAGCGCAAAATGAAACATTCTGCGCCCGCCGCTCCATGTTTTTATTGTAAAACCCCCGGCCACACACGTGTGCAGACCGGCTTAAAATGATTTTTTATTTGTTGTCTTCAATATATTTTACGAGATCGGCAACGCTCTTCAGGTTTTCCGCTTCTTCTACGGATACGTCGAATTCCTCTTCGATATCCATCACGATTTCCACCATATCCAGAGAGTCGATTTTGAGGCTCTCAAAAGTGGAGTCCATTGTGATATCATCTACATCGATGTCCATTTTGTCGCTGATAATTTCCGCTATTTTTTCATAAACCATTATTTTTTCCTCCAAAGAAAATTAATTATTCAAACGCGTAATAGTTGCGTTTTTCGCTGATTACCACTCGTAAACCGCACAGCCGGACGAAAGTCCTCCGCCGAAGCCTGCGATCACGAGCGTTTCTCCTTTTTTGAGCATTCCCTTTTTGTTCATCTGGTCAAGCGCGATCGGAATGCTTGCCGCCGACGTATTGGATGTGTCGTCAATGTTGGAATAAAACTTATCCATCGGCATCTTGAGCCTTTGCGCAATCGTTTTGGTGATGCGGTAATTGGACTGGTGCAATAAGAACCAGTCGATCTCTTCCGGCGTTTTGTGTACCTCTTCGAGCGCAACATTAATCACACGCTCCGCCTCCCTTGTCGCAAACACATAAACTTCCCTGCCCTTTAGCGACGCATAGGAGGGCTGCAGCACCCCGTCCACCAGCGTATTCATGCCGTTAATCTCGATGGTATGCTCCAGATCGGGCCTGGAATACACCTCAAAATATTTCAGGTTATCCCCATGCTCTACAATCACCGCGCCCGCGCCGTCACCAAACAGCACGCAGCTTGCACGGTCTTCCATATTCATAAAACGCGACAGCGTCTCCGAGCCGCAAACCAGAAACGGCTTTCCGCCCGGCTTTAGCAGACCCTGCACAGCCTTTAACGCAAATAGGAAACCCGTACACGCGGAATTGACGTCAAAGCAGATTGCTTCCGGAATTTCAAGTTCTCGCTGAATCTGGCTGGCCACGGAAGGCACGCCCATTTCATTGGTCACAGACGCGACGACTATGCCGCCGAGGTCGTCCTTTGTGATTCCCGCCTCGTCCATCGCCTGCTGCGCCGCAATCACGCACATATCTTTGTTCCACATTCCGTTTTCCACGTAATGCCGCCTCTTAATGCCCGTGCGTTTTGTGATCCATTCATCTGACGTATCTATAATTTTTTCAAAGTCTTCGTTGGTCATCACTTTTTCGGGCAGATAGCTGCCTGTCCCCAGGATGCGCATACTCATAATTCCTCCAAATACCCTGCCTTCCCGGCAAAGTCAAAATTTAGACAGTATAATAATATTCTAATCTGCTGTAAATGTCAATCAAAAGCGAGCAGGCCCGCGGGATACCCGCGCGCCTACAGCATTCTTTCCTATTACTGATTTGCATTCTTCGTATCATTGAGCAAACCGCCCGCAAGCAGCATCTTGCGCAGGCGGGGAGAAATGTCAAGCTCTACCTCAAAGCTCATGCCTTTTGTCTCATCCGTTACGCTAAAACGGTCTTTTTGTCCCACGTTTTCCAGTACGTGATCAATTCTAAGCACATCGCCCTGATCGATTTTATCGTAATCCGCTTCGTTTACAAATGTGAGCGGCAGAATGCCGTTGTTGATCAGGTTTGCCATATGAATACGCGCAAAGCTCTTTGCGATAACCGCCTTCACCCCCAGATACAGCGGCGCCAGCGCCGCGTGCTCCCTCGACGAACCCTGCCCGTAATTCTGCCCGGCCACCAATATGGATTTGCCCGCCTCTTTTGCGCGCGCAGGGAAGGTCTCATCCACCGGCGTGAGGCAGAAATCTGCCAGATAAGGAATGTTGGAGCGATAGGGCAGCAGTTTCGCGTTGGAGGGCATAATGTGGTCTGTGGTGATATTATCCTCCATTTTGAGCATAACCGCGGCTTCCAGTTCATTAGCAAGCGGCTGATTGACAGGGAAGGGCTTGAT
>CAZQDA010000043.1:0-22628 GCA_964592155.1 uncultured Christensenella sp. | reverse complement strand
TTGTATTTAAACACACATTATCGTTTGCGATTACGCCTGGAAATTTCTTCGTTATATCAATCGCTTCGAGTATGTATTCTCCCATGATCAATCTCACTTCCTTTATTCAAGCTTTTCAAGTAAAAAATTTCGACATATGCAGGGTCGTATGCATTTGATAAGTCCAAATATCCGCCGAGGGTAAAACCGCCTTTTTTGCGCTGTTTTTGAGCGGGGTGGCATGAAAAGATTATTTTTAAGGGGGACTTATTTTCATAGGTCCCCCCATTTGTTGTCAACAGATCATATTCTGTTTAAGAGAGTTCTTTTACCTTCCGCTTATTGCTCAAACCATGATTTTACTTCATCAATGTATGTCTGGTAGTGAGCCGGATCAGATGTGCCTGTTCCGCCTACATAGACCAGCGGAGCGTCGAGATCTGTCCACTTGGGAACTTCTTCACCGCGGAACAGTTTGTCGAGATATTCCATTGTCTTGAAAGCTTCGTCATACAGCGGCTGTGAAACCAGAGCTGCTACCTGACCGTCTTCCAGATATTTCAGGTTTTCTTCTGTAACATCCATCGCAACGATTACGATGTCGCCAGGAGCCTTTCCGGCTTTCTGTGCAGCTGTCGACCAGGAAGCGGAGCCGCCGCCCGTTGTGGAGAACGCGCCGATAAGGTCAGGATTCTTCTGCAGAACAGCAGCGTTGATGTTTGCAGCCTGTGTTGCGTCTGCGCCTTCGAGTTCAGGCTCTAATACTTTGATGCCTTCGAGTTTCAGTTCTTCCATGCGTGCCTTAAATGATTCATAAGCAGCATTTTCCGTGATATTCTTTGTGTTCTGTGTAACAGCGATGGAACCTGTTTTGCCTTTGAGTTTTTCACCCATGAAGTCTGCAACCGCTTTGCCGTATGCAACCGGATCGCATGCCATGTTGAAATCAAGACCTTCCGGCAGATTGCCAGCTTCGTCGATGAATTTGAAGTGAGCGATACCAACTTTAACGCCGGCAGCTTTCATTTTCTTAAGCGTCGGGAAGCAGGTGTCGTCTCCAGCCCACAGCATCAGGCCTTTGCCGCCCTGTGCAGCGAATGTATCGCAAGCTGTGTACTCTTCGTTTACGTCCGGACCTTCCGTTCCGATTACCTGAGCATCCGTGTAGCCGAGTTCTTTGGCTGCTTTGAGGAATCCAAGCTGTACCATTCTGTGTACAGGGTGATTCTTCATCATCATTGCGATGGCAACCGGATAGTCAGCCGGGTTGATGTCGCTTCCGCCGGCAGCAGATGCTTCAGCCGACGCAGGTGCCTCGGTTGTTGCTTCTGCGGATGCCGATGCAGCCGGTTCTTTGGATGCAGCCTGAGATTCAGAAGCTGCGGGAGCCGGAGCCGCGCATGCTGCGAATACGGATACGCACAGCAATACTGCGATAACGACGCAGAGCATTTTGGTCATTTTTTTCATTTCAATTCCCTCCTAAGTGTTTTTTGGATGCATTAAGCAAGATAGTGCGTTTTTAGTTTATTTGCACTATTTACTTAAACTTAAATTTTCTAGTAAGAGATAAGGTTTGCTTTTCCGTTCCTCGTCGTTTGCTTTTCAAAACAACTCAATTCATTCTTTTTTTGTCATTTTTTTCATGAACGAAAAAGTAAGAGTTTTCAGGCAAATCTATGCTTAATCTTCGTCGATTGTTTGAAAGGAAGTACCCCATGCTTCTTTTCTGGCAAAGAACACTTCGTTGTATTCTTCTCTTGCCCAGAATGTCATCAGCACAAATTTTTCATCGTTCATTGTGTTGTCGATATAATGAAAGGTTCCCGGGGGAATGATGATAAAATCTCCCGGCACAACATGATAGCATGTTTCATCGAGCCATACGTCGCCCGTTCCGCTTACGATATAATAAATTTCCGTCTCTTCGTGGGTGCCGCCGCCTGTGCGCTGGCGCGCCTCGAGCGTTCCCTCGTTTACATTAATCACAGGGCATCCCGCAACCTCGTCGCCAATTAACAGCTTTGACGAATACGTTTCATCACACACGAAAGGTTTTACATTTTTAGAATTAATCAGTCTTCCCTTGCCCATAATAAAGTTATCTCCTTAAGCATTCCTGGAAATCATTTTTATCCGTGAATCAAATCATCAAATCTTATTATTTAATCATGTAAATGGAATAAATTGCGTGTAATAATGTAACCGGTTACTGTGATTATACTAACACCAATTTATACATGTGTCAATAGATTTTTCAAAAAAAGTAACCGGTTACAAAAAAAGATTGGTATGACAGATTTTTCACATAGAATCAGGCAGCAAAGACCCGCTTTTCCTAATATAAAATGGCAGCCTGCTCCGCAAGCTCTTTAAAGTCACTCTGATAGTTTCCTTCCTTGGGAACCATCTGCTTCATCTCAATTCCGCTCGTCATCTCCTGTAGTTTTTTGGCGATTTCCTCTGTTAGCCGGTCCTGAGGTACGCTTTCCTTCAATCCATCCACAACCTCTTTTAAGACTACGCCCGCATTCAGGGAAATATATCTATCCTCCGCGGCGACATTCAAGAGCTCAGCGTCATTCAAATTCATCTTTTCCTTCAGTTGATCGTTATATTCTTTCAGATAATCATAGACTTCGCCGCCTTGCGTCAGTTCTTCCTTCATTACTTCAAGCGCCTCTTCTTTTGTAACCGCGCCTTCTTTTCCTTCCGCAAGCTGCGAGACAGCCGCATTTTGCATCAATAAATTCAAATAATCCTGCGTGGAAAGCTTTTTCGCCTTTTCCGGCTTATATCCCTGCTCCTCCAGCAGCTTTGTCGCAATTTCCTGCCCGATCTCCTGCTGCGCGCTGTAATACTTGAGCAGAAGGTAATTGATTGAGTTATCTCCCACCTGTGCCACGACCGCATCGTCCGCGATCCCATCCCAGGATGCGCCGCAGCCGCTTGCGACAAAGCATACCACCAATAGGATGGTTAAAATCAATGTAATTCGTTTTTTCATCGTTTCCTCGTTTCTTATCCAAATATTTGATCGATCTCTTTGCGCATGGGCATGGAAGGAGCCGTCCCAAACTTCTGCACGGACAGCGACGCAACGACGTTTCCAAACTCCACCGCCGTGAATAAATCCATCCCTTCTGCAATGCCCGTCACAAAGCCGCCGTTAAACGCATCGCCCGCGCCGGTCGTGTCCACAGCCTCCACCACTCTGGCGGGAACCATCCGCGTTCCTTGCGGCCCTGAGACAAATACGCCGTTTTTGCCCATTGTTATAATCACCGCTTCAATCCCCCATGAATGGAATACGTCCGCCGCCTGCTTTGCGCCTGCTTCATCCGGCACAGGAACACCTGTCAGTGCCTGCGCTTCCACCTCGTTCGGGGTGATGATATCCACCATCTTAAGCACTTCCCTGGAAATTTCCCTGGCAGGCGCGGGATTCAGCACAATGCTTACGCCCTCTTCCTTTGCAATCCCAATCACCTGCTCGAGCGCGTCCATATTTACCTCAAACTGGGCAAGCAGAATATCCGCGTCTTTTAGTGCGGAATGTATGATTTCAATATCCGCCTGTGTAAAATTGGTGCATGCGCCCGGTATTACAAGAATCTGGTTTTGACCTGTTTGCGCATCCACGCAAATAAGCGCGACTCCCGTTCCCTTTTCTTCGTCAACCAATACATAATCAGTAGAAATGTTCTCTTTGCCGTAAAAATCTGTTGCGAGCTGCCCAAAAACATCTTTTCCTATTTTGGTAATAATGGTAATATCGGCACCTGCCCTGTGTGCGGCAACCGCCTGATTACTGCCTTTTCCGCCGGGGCCGATTTGAAACTCTTCGCCAAAAACGGTTTCCGCCGCCTTGGGCAAATGCTCCGCCCTTCCGGTTAAGTCGGCAACATAACTTCCAAACATCACAATTTTTTTCTTTTCCATAATAAAGGCTCCTTTATATTCTCTGGCTTTTAATCAAATTTTACCATATTTCAGCAAGGCAGTAACCCAAAATACGCGTCGCGCGCATAAAAAAGTCTGTCGTCTGCTGTGAACTCACGCCAATCCATTGCCCATTCCCTTTTATTTCCATGACTTTTTACTGAATATTCCGGCACGCGCCGAATTTCATTTGATGACTTTTTTCGGCTGATTATGCCTGTTATTTACAGTAATCCAAACACGCAATAAAGTCAATGGTTTCTCGCAGTTCCCTTTGCCAGGAAATGTATTTCTTTGTCCGGAAAAATCCGCTTTCGTTTGTTTGATCCCATTTTCGGCGCATCGACTTTGCAGCTTCTTTGTGCTAAAATAAAATTGATATTACTGTTTGGAGGAAAGCAGATGCCTATTTCAAAGGAAACGCTCCGGTTTTTAGCGGAAAACAGATTGCACAACAGTCGGGAATGGTATCAACAGCACAAATCAGACTATCAGGAGCTTGTACTCAATCCTCTTGTGGAGCTTTCCGCCAATATGGCTCCTGCTATGCTTGAAATCGATCCGCACTTTGTGACAGAGCCAAAGGTGGATCGTACTATTTCAAGAATTTACCGCGACACAAGGTTTTCCCACGATAAATCTCTCTATCGGGAGGTGATGTGGGTATGCTTTATGCGTAGCAAAAAGGAGGACGGCTCTCTTCCGGGTTTTGTTTTTGAATTCTCCCCACAGGGGTTTCGCTATGGCTGCGGATATTATGAAGCGCCGCCCAAGGTAATGGAGGCCATGCGCCGCCTGATTCTGGAAAACAATCCCGCCTTCATCCACGCAAAAAAGGCCGCCGAAGAGCAAACTGTTTTCCAAATGGAGGGCAATTTTTATAAGCGCAGCAAATTTCCGGATGCTCCGGAAGATTTGCGCAACTGGCTTGACCGCAGAAATATTGATTTTATGTGCAACAGCACAGATGCAAATCTTCTTTTTTCAGAAGACCTGCATCAAACGCTGACCTGCGGCTTTGGCCTGCTCAAACCTGTTTATGCTTTTTTATGCAAGGCTGCCCTGCTTGCGCGTGAGACTTTCTGATCTGCAAATCAAAAAACCTCTGCGCTTTATCTTTGCGCAGAGGTTTTTTTGTAAAATCATTCTTTTACGCTTCCGTCCTTTTTTAACTCAGTTCAATTGCCGCATCTGGTTAAACGGGTAAATAGTCGCCATGGCGTGCCCTACAATCTGGTCGTGGCCAATCGGCCCCACCAACCGGCTGTCCATTGAATTTGCGCGGTTATCCCCCATGACATAAACCGTATTTTCCGGCACAAAGGCAGGCAGAATATCTCCATAGGGCTCAGGGCTCACATAGTCCTCTTCAAATGCCTGCCCGTTGATATAAACCATACTGTTTTTGACTTCAATGGTTTCTCCCGGAAGGCCAATCACCCGCTTAACATAGTTTTTATCCGTTCCATCGGGATAATGCACGATAATAATATCACCCCGCTGCGGAAGTCCTGAATATCGCGTGACTTTCTCTACCGCGACACGTTCATCCGTATGCAGGGTCGGCTGCATGGAGGGTCCGTCCACCTTAATGATTTCAAACAAAAATGCCCGCACCAAAAACGCGACGATAACAGCAATGCAAATCGCAAAGACCCAGCCCCATACCGATCTTTTCTTTTCCGCCGTCTTGCGCGCGCGTTCCGTTCTTGATACCCTTCTTGTCCTTACATACTCCTGTTGCTGTGCCATGTCATCTTTCAGCCTGCTCAGGGCAAAAGGCCCCGCATCCTAATTCTTTGTATTCCTGAATTTATTATACCACACAATGTTTCTGCTATTGTAAACAAATCGTGAAAACGAGTCGCCCTCACCTAATCTGCAGTTCATCAAAAAAAGAGCCGGTCCTCTGCCGCCGGCCCCTTTGCTCTTTTTTATGGTCTATTCAACTGTAACGCTCTTGGCAAGATTTCTGGGTTTATCCACATCACAGCCCTTTTGCACGGACATATAATACGCAAAAATCTGCATTGGAATAATCGACGTAATCGTCGCCTCAAAATCAAGCGTATCCGGAACCGTCACAATTTTATCCGCAACGTCCTTCACCATATCCACAAAACGTTCCTGCGTAACCGCCATCACCACCGCACCACGGGATTTCACTTCCTTGACATTGCTGATACATTTTTCCAGTAAATCTTCCTGCGTCAGCGCCGCAACCACAAGCGTTCCGGGTTCTATAAGCGCAATCGTACCATGTTTCAATTCCCCGCCCGCATATGCTTCTGAGTGAATGTAGCTGATTTCCTTAAGCTTTAAGGACCCTTCCATCGAAAGGGCATAGTCAAGGCCTCTGCCGATATAAAAAACGCTATGCTCTGTAAAATGCTCATACGCAAACTTTTGCAGCAGCTCTTTGTTCTCGATTACCTTTGCCGCCTTCTCCGGAACGGTTAAAAGCTCCCTTACGCCATCTTTATATTCTTCTTTGGAAAGACGCCCCTTTGCGTATGCAAGCTTTAACGCAAACATATACATGGACATCAACTGCGTGGTATAGGCCTTGGTAGAGGCCACCGCGATTTCCAGACCCGCGCGGGTATAAAGAACGCTGTCCGCCTCGCGCGCAATGGTGGAGCCAACCACATTTGCAATCGCGAGAACATACGCTCCCCTGCTCTGCGCTTCACGCATCGCCGCAATGGTATCCGCAGTCTCTCCTGACTGGCTGATAATAATCACAAAGCTTTTTTCGTCCAGCAGCGGCTCTTTATACCGGAATTCGGACGCAATTTCCACCTCCACCGGCACACGCGCAAAACGCTCCATGACATATTTTCCCACACAACCGGCATGGTAAGCCGTACCACAGGCAATGATGGTTATTTTTTCGATTTCGCTGAGCTTTTCGTCGGAAAGATCGATCTCATCAAAACAAATTTCGCCGTCCTTCACACGCGGATTGAGCGTATCCGCCAGAACACGCGGCTGCTCTTCGATTTCTTTGAGCATAAAATGAGGATAGCCTGCTTTTTCCGCCTGTGAAACATCCCATTCCACTGTGAACGCCTCGCGCTCAACCGGATTCAAAACCTCGTCATAAAATGCCACGCTATCTTTTTTCACGACCGCGATTTCGCCATTTTCAAGAAAATGAACGTCGCGCGTATATTCCAGAAGCGCCGGAATATCCGAAGCAATCAGGTTTTCTCCTTTGCCGATTCCTACCACAAGCGGGCTGTCTTTTCTGACCGCGACAATCTCATCCGGAAAGCGCTCGCTGACCACTCCCAGCGCATAACTGCCCCTAAGCTTGGAAATCGCCTGAGAAACCGCCTCTTTTAGATCATCCTTCAAATAGTAATTGATCAGGTGAACAATCACTTCCGTATCTGTCTCGGAAACGAATTCCACGCCTTTTTCCTGCAGCCAGCTGCGCAGGTGCATGTAATTTTCTATGATCCCGTTGTGCACAATCGCGAGATCCCCCGCCTGATTAATGTGAGGGTGCGCATTTACCCTGCTTGGTTCGCCGTGCGTCGCCCAGCGCGTATGCCCGATGCCAATCGTCTGCTCGGACACCTTGCCGTCCACAAGCTTTTCCAGCTCCGCCAGTTTTCCTTTTTCTTTATATATGGTCATTTTATCATGATCCAGATATGCGATTCCCGCGCTGTCGTATCCGCGGTATTCCAGCTTTTGCAATCCCCCGACCAAAACAGGGATCACATTTCGCTCACCTACATATCCAACAATTCCACACATATAAATTCTCCTATCCTGTCTGTTTTAAAAACACTGTTTTTATTATATACGATTTCATATAAAAAGAAAACAAAAAGAGCGCATTTCTGCGCCCTTCCAATTTTTGCTCTATTGCAGCCGCTTCTCAATGAGCTTTGCAACCGCAACCGCATGCTTTGTGATCGCATCCTTATCTTTTCCTTCGATCATCACGCGCACAAGCGGTTCCGTGCCGGAGGTGCGGATGAGCACCCTGCCCGCTCCCTGAAATTCCTGCTCCAGCTTTTGAATGGCAGCCAGTATTTCTTCATCCTTATCATAATCATGCTTCTTTTCCTCGCTCACAAGCGCATTGACAAGCACCTGCGGATAAATGCTGATCGGACGCGCAAGGCGCGCAAGCGGTTTATCCTCGCGCTTCATGACGGACATCAGCTGGACGCCCGACAGAATCCCGTCGCCCGTCGTGTTGTGGTCAAGAAAAATGACATGGCCCGATTGCTCCCCGCCGAAATTGTATCCACTTGCGAGCATTTCTTCCAGCACATAGCGGTCTCCCACATTCGTCCGCTCCAGATGAATGCCGTTTTCCCTCAGCGTTGCCTCCGTGCCCATGTTGCTCATAATCGTTGCGACGACCGTATCATTTTTCAGCATTCCGCGCTTCTTGAGGTCCATGCCGCAAATTGCCATAATCTTGTCGCCATCTACAAGGCCACCATGTTCATCGACCGCGATCAGCCTGTCCGCGTCTCCGTCAAAGGCGAGCCCCACATCCGCGCCAAGCTCCGAGACAAGGCGGGAAAGCTGCTCCGGATGTGTGGATCCGCAGTTTTCGTTGATGTTGGTGCCATCCGGCGTATTGTAATACGGAATCACTTCCGCGCCAAGTAGCTTGAAAATCCACGGCGCAACTTCGCTCGACGCACCGTTTGCGCAATCCAGCACCACCTTGAGCCCCTCGAGGCTCACATCCGTGCTTTCCACCACAAAATCGATATAATCCTGCGCCGCTTTTTTCAGGCGCACGCGCCTGCCGATTTTCTTACCGGTTGGCTGCGGCACCTCTTCCGCATTGTTTACGATAATATTTTCAATGCGGTCTTCAATTTCATCCGCTAATTTGTAGCCGTTCGAATTGAAAAATTTAATTCCATTATATTCCACCGGATTATGCGAGGCGGAAATCATAACTCCTGCGTCATACCCTGAATGGCGCGTCAGATAGGCGATTGCGGATGTGGGCAGCGTACACGCCACCACGGCCTCCGCGCCCGCAGAGCAAATTCCCGCCACCAGAGCCGATTCCAGCATGTCTCCTGAGCCGCGGGTATCCTTACCGATCAAAATTCTCGCATTGTGTATTTCATTCGTCAGGCAAAAAGCGCCTGCCCGTCCCAAATCATATGCCAGCTTAGACGTGAGCTTTTCGTTTGCCACACCGCGCACCCCGTCCGTTCCGAATAATCTTGCCATTCTTCTCTCCTATCCAAAATAATATATCTTGCCGTCCGGCACTGCATGAAAACCCGGTCAGCCTTTTTTTTCGTCCGCCTGTAGGACACATTGAATCCCCAGGCTGTTGTCCGCAGCCACCGCGCCGTCCGCCACCGCGGTTACGATCTGACGCATGCGTTTGGAACGGATATCTCCCGCGCAGGAAACCCCCGCCAGGTTTGTCTTGCAGGATTCGTCCGCCTTGATAAAGCCCTGCTCATCCAGCTCAACCTGACCCGTCACAAGCTCTGTCTTGGGCGACTGCCCCACCGCAATGAAAACGCCCGCGACAGGGATATCTTTTGTTTTACCTGTGCTTAAGTCCTTCACCGTAACGCTCTGCACCGTGTTTTCGCCATTGATTGACTCGGGCACGTGGCTCAGCACAAACTCCACGTTGGACAGCTGCGCCGCAGCATCTACCATTCCTTTCAACGCGCGAAACTGATCGCGCCTGTGAATGACATATACTTTCCTGCAAAATTTAGCGAGATACAGCGCATCTTCCACCGCCGTATTCCCGCCGCCGATGACCGCAACATCACGCTCCCTGAAAAACGCGCCGTCGCAGGTTGCGCAATAGGATACGCCCGCCCCAATCAACGCTTCTTCGCTCTTAAGTCCCAACTTTTTGGGCGTAGCGCCCATGGCCAGTATCACAGCCTTTGCCTCATATTGATTCTTTATGGTGGTTATTTTTTTTACCGCTTCTGTCAGCTCAAATCTGGTGATCTCTTCCGTTACGATCTCCGCACCCAGGTTCTGCGCCTGCAACTTCATATTATGGGCAAGCTGCGCGCCTGTCACTTCATGCTCGAAACCCGGATAATTGTCAATAATATGGCTGATGGCCATCTGCCCTCCGGCAAACGCGCGCTCCAGCACCAATGTTTTAAGCCCGCCGCGGCATGCATAAATCGCCGCTGTAAGCCCTGCCGGCCCGGCGCCTGCAATAATCACATCATATGTCATGAAAACCTCCTGAAAATTGCTTTGCATTTATCATATCACAGTTCCTATATAAATACAAAATCAGCTCTGCCCGCAACTATTTTTTACTGCCTGTTTTATGGTATTTGTCCTTCATTTCATTCGACAAAAATGCCGCAAGCTCTTGCGTTTCAGAAGGTTTGAGCTGATCCTTTGGAATCAGGAACGCCTCCATCGCGCTGATAAAAATATAAAATGCCTTTGCCGTTTCATATGTCTCTATGAGCTTTTCATAGGGGAACACCGCAAGCGTCTCCCTTCCCTGCTCCGCATCATCCTCGCGCACTTCCATTTGCTGTGCGGTAAACGTATATTTCTGTGGATTTTCGATTGCCTGCTGCACCAGCTTATATTGCCTTTTCGGCTGGGTTTTCGTCACTGTAATATAGCAGGACGCAAACGCTGCAACCACAGCGAGAAGCAAAATCAACGGCACAATACCCATCATTTGATCGAGCACTGTAAAGTTGCAAATCGCAAGCACCACCGCCGCGCCCAGCACAATGCACAATATCAGCATATATTTTGCAAAGGCATTCCACTTTCCGTTCGCGCCTTTTTTTTCAAACAGCGTAAACATCCAGTAGTCCTTGAACACCTCAAAATCCGTTTTTGTGGTAAATTTCATCTCATCCATTTTTGCGCCTCCAATTTCTTTTATTTTACAACAATTTCAATCAAAACAAAAGTCCGCAGTTTTAAGATGCCCGCGGACTTTTATTCTGATTCAAAGCTGTAAAAGAATCCAAATTCTATGTTGAAGCGGTCAGAAGCACAAAAATATTGTGTGTAGAAAGAGGCCCTTTAGGCGTATGGTCGCACCGTTTCCCCTTTTACTTTGTTATCTTCCTTGCCGGAACAGCCTGCTTGGCGCCCAGCTCGGCGGACGCGCCAAAGTTAAAGCTGGGCGCCAGCGAGAAATCATATTCATACCCGTAGGCTGCCGGAGTGTAGGTTTCAATCGCCTTTGCCACACTGTCGATGGCCTCGCAGAATTCTTCCTCTTTTTCGAATGGCGCGCTTTGAAAATAAAGCATATCGCACGGCTCAAGCTCGATAAGCTCATAACCTTCAGGAATCCTGTCGTAGTCAAAGGGCACCTCCACCCCCGCCCCAACCAGCGTTTTGCCCTCTTGTGCAAATTTTGGAGGCAGCTCCACAATCGCGGCAGAATCCATTTTTTCAGGAATACTGTTAAAAAGCCCTTCCCATTCGCATCCCATTTCTTCACAAAACGAAAAATAATCCGTTCCTTTGGAGCAGCGCAGCACCATAAGCTTTCGTTTCGGCCTCGATACAACGCTCACCGTGCATAACAAAGTTTCTTTTTCCATCTTTTTTTCCTCCCTGCGTTTCAAAAAAATATAGTAGTCGCGGATTGGGTACTGCACAAAGCGCGGAATCGGGGTGGGCCTTTTCCGGTAATCGCTGGGCGTAATCCGGTAGGTTTCTCGAAAAGCCCTTGTGTAGCCCTCGTGCGAATCAAAGCTTGCCGCAAGCGCGACGTCAAGGATCGTCTGCGCTCCCAAAAGAAGCTCTTCCGAGCTTTTGGACAGCCTCACTGCCCGCACATATTCCTCCGGTGTTTTTTCGAGCAGCTCCTTGAAAATACGCACGGCGTGACGTTTGGAATATCCTGAGCTCGCATACACTCCTTCCATACAGAAATCAGCATTTTCTATGTTTTCCTTGATGTGGTCCTGCATTCTTTGTACGGCGTTTACCTGATCCCACTGCCTCATGTTCCCCTCCATAAAAGAGAATACTCCGTTCCCTTCTTATTTTCTTGACCCAAATGGACAAGATGGCTCGTCCTTTTTATTATAACCGCTCACAACCGTGATAAAAATACATTCCATACAAAAAGCAATGGCTGGGGACCATTGCTTTTCGTAAAAAAGTACTAGAAGAAAATGCAAAATTCTTCTTAGGGGGTTAGCGTTCTTTAGGGAACCAATACTACCTTGATTGCGTCAGGGTCTTTTTCCGCGACCTCAAACGCTTTTTCCCATTCGTCCAATTTGAAAACATGTGATACGACACCATCTGTGGGAAGCGTTCCATTCGCAATTCCGCTGATCACAGGCTCGTAACAGTTTCCGCTCAGATGCGCGCCGTGAATGTCGATTGCTTTCGAATCTCCGATAATATTCCAGTCTGCCGCGATATCCTTGGCAAATACGCCAAATTGTACATAGCGTCCCATATTTGCAATCATATCAAGCCCCTGACGCACACTGATCTCATTTCCCACCGCTTCAATGTAAACATCGCAGCCATAACCGTTTGTCAGCTTCATGATTTCTTCCACCACATTGACTTTGGATGGGTCAAGCACCATATCCGCACCGAATTCCAGCGCTTTCTGCCGTTTGTTTTCCTTTAAATCAAGCCCGATAATCTTATGCGGCAGGCAGGCTTTGGCCGCGCTCACCATGCCCAGCCCCAATGTGCCCAGCCCGCTGATCACCACCACATCCGTATGCTTGATTTCGCCCCTGTCCACCGCGTTCATCGCGCAGGCGAACGGCTCTACCAAAGCAGCCTGTTCCAGCTTAAAGTCATCTGGCAGCACGTGGACGATGCTTCCTTTTGAAAATTTCATATATTCCGCAAAACCACCTTGGGCGTTTTCTTTAAACCCATAAATATGGTGCGGCTTGCACATCCAGGGAAATCCCTCGCGGCAATATTTGCACTCTCCGCACGGCAAAATCTGCTCTGCGACCACCTTTTGACCTTTTTTCAGCCACTCCATACCTCTGCCCGTCTCGACGACTTCACCATAGAATTCGTGTCCGCCAATGCAGGGAGCGTCGATATATGCTTCCTCCGGCGATTTGCCCCAAACTTTTTGCCCGCCGTGGTAGGTCTTGATATCTCCCGCGCAGATGCCGCAGCCCAAAACCTTGACCAACACTTCCCCATCCAAAATTTCAGGAATGGCAACCGTGTCCAGCCGCTGGTCATAAGGCGCATACATCCTGAGCGCTTTCATTGTTTTATCCATCGCTAATTTTCCTCCCGCTCTCAGTAAACAATCATTGTCTTGAGTGAGGTTTCCCCCCTGCCCATCCGCTGAATGGAATCCTCTAGCTGTTCCAGAGAAATTCTCTCGCCAATCAAATCCTTTACGTTGATGCAGCCGTCCTCGATCATCGAGATGGCGGCCTTATAGGTTTTGCGCAGAGAGAATGACCCTGTGATAGTGAGGTCCCGCTGGAAGATTTCATAGGGATTCACCGTGATCTGCGCATCGTTATTGCACACGCCGAAAATCAACAGCGTTCCGTCGCTGCGCACAAGCTGCACCGCGTTTTCGATGACCTTGGGCACTCCCGTGCAGTCAATCACCAGAGAATATCCATATTTACTGATCTCAAACGCATTTTCCGCAAGGTTTTCATCGCTCTTTAAAAATGCGCTCGCTCCCATTTTGAGCGCGACATCCTCCCTTTTTTCGTCAATATCCACAGCCACAATTTTTCCCGCGCCGTTGTATCTTGCAAGCTGGATATGCAGCAGTCCGATTGCCCCGCAGCCGATAACAAGAACATTGCCGCCGATTTCCGGCCTTGCGCGGTTCTGCCCGTTGATCACACAGGATAGCGGCTCTGCGAACGCATACTCTTCAAAGGATTTATCCCCCTCCAGCTTAAATACCGAGGAAGCGGGCGCCGCCAGATATTCCCCGAACGCGCCATTGATTTCAATGCCAATCGCTTTTGCGTCCAGACAATAATTCTGAATATTCTGCTGGCAAAATTCACACGCCTCACAGAATACGTTCGGATCAGCCGCCACCCTGTCGCCCGGCTGAAAGGTTTTTACATTTTTTCCTACCTTTGCCACCACTCCGCTGAACTCGTGCCCGCCGATCACCGGAAACTCGCCATAATAGTTCCCTTCATAAATATGCACGTCTGTGCCGCACAGACCCGAAGCCTTTACCTGCACGATCACTTCATTGTCTTTTGGTTCAGGAATCTCCATCTCGATCATTCTTCCCTGACTTTTCCCATAAATTTCATATGCTTTCATTTGACTCACCTCGTTTTCGAATCAATCTGTTACGCCGTTTTTAAAACCGCTTTTTTCTTCATTCTGCGCCTGCTATCCGCTCCGACCGCCACCAGCAGAACGATTCCTTTGATCACAAGCTGGAAATATTCGCTGACGTTGATCAACACCAGCCCGTTGTTCAAAAGTCCGATGATGATAACGCCGATGAGCGCTCCCGTGATGTCTCCCTCGCCGCCTACCGTACTCACGCCGCCCAGTACCACAGCCGTCAAAACATCGAATTCAAAGCCAGTACCCGTAACCGGCTGACCGGAGTTAACACGCGACAGCCAGATCACGCCTGCAACACCCGCGAAAAATCCGCAGAGTACGTATACTAGTATTTTTACAAACGTGGTATTTACACCGGAAAGGGACGCCGCTTCTTCGTTTCCGCCCACTGCGTAGAAATACCGTCCGAAATAGGTCTTGGTGAGAATAAACCCGCCCGCAATAAACGCGATTGCCATAATGATGATCGGCACGGGCACCGGCCCGATGTAGCCCTGTCCCAAGAACTTGAACGCGTCCGAGAAGCCGAAGATCGGCATACCCGAGCAAATGATGTAGCTGAGCCCTTTTAAAATGTTCATCATGCACAGCGTAGTGATCAGCGGAAGGATGTTCAGCTTGGTGATGATAAGCCCGTTTACAAGACCAATGATCGTTGTAAACAGGATGCACAGCAGCACCGCCGCCAGCGGCGGCATTCCCATGTTCACCATAAAATATGCACAAACGATGTTCACAAACGTCACCTGAGAACCGATGGAAAGATCGATGCCTCCCGTTAAGAGAACGAACACAAATCCCACCGCCGCAATCCCCAGCATTGACACCTGCCGCAGTACATTCAGAAAATTATCGACCGTAAAGAAATTGCTGGATAAAAACGAAAATAGTATAATCATTCCAATCAATACGATCAATATACCCATTTTGTTTGAATTTTTTAATTTTGTCATAGTCCCACTCCTTATTTTTCTCCGGACGCTTTTGCCAGAATCACGTCCTGCGCAAACTCTTCACGGCTGAGCTCGCCTGTTTTTTCTCCTTCATGCAGGACGATAATCCGGTCTGACATTCCAATCAGTTCTTCCATCTCCGACGAAATCATGATGATGCTCTTGCCCTGATTGGCAAGCTCGTTCATCAGTTTGTAAATTTCCTGTTTTGCCCCGACGTCAATTCCGCGCGTCGGTTCGTCGAAGATCAATACGTCGCAGTCCGCCGCAAGCCATTTTGCAAGCACCACCTTTTGCTGGTTTCCGCCCGAAAGGTTTTTCACCTTCTGCTGAAGCGACGGCGTTTTGATCCGCAGGTTTTGCTCCTGCTCCTTGCAAATGCTGTTTTCTTTTCCCTTGTCAATCACGGAAAGCCGTGAAATCGTGGGCAGAGACGGAAGCGAAATATTTTCCGCGATGCTACGCTCCAAAAGAACACCCTGATTTTTCCTGTCCTCCGGAATCAACCCCATGCGGTAGGAAATCGCCTTGCGCGGATTTTTAGGATGAATCTTTTGGCCGTTTAAATACATCTCTCCCTTTTCAATGGGCGCAACACCAAAAATGAGCTGCGCGGTTTCCGTTCTTCCCGCGCCCACGAGCCCCGCGAGTCCGAGTATCTCGCCCTTGTGCACACAAAAGGAAATGTTTTCCACTCCATTGCCCGTCACATTTTTCAGTTCAAACGCCACTTCCCCAATCGTTGCGGTTTTTTCAGGATACTGTTCGTTTAGATCGCGCCCAACCATCAGCTTGATCAATTCCTGCATATTGGTGTCCCGCGTATTCACTGTCGTAATATATTGTCCATCCCGCATTACCGAGATTCTATCCGCTATTTTAAATATTTCTTCCAGACGGTGGGAAATATAAATAATCGTAACGCCCGACTTTTTCAGTTTCATCACCAGATTCAGCATGATCTCCACTTCTTTTTCCGTCAGCGGAGCGGACGGTTCGTCCATGATCAGCACCTTGGAGTTTTTCGAAAGCGATTTTGCAATCTCTACCATCTGCTGGTATGCGACCGATAAATCCTTCACTTTTGACTCTGCTGATATATTGATTTGCAGCGATTCAAAAATTTCTTGTGTCTTTTGAACCATTGCCTTTTGGTCTATCATAATTCCTTTTCTGATCGCCGATCCCAGAAAAACATTTTCCGCCACCGACAGCATGGGCACCAGATTAAATTCCTGATAGATGATGGAGATTCCGCATTCCTTGGATAACTCCGTGGTCATCGTGTTGTATCTGTTTCCGCCCACTTCTATCGTGCCCTCGTCCGGCGAAATCGCGCCTGAAATCACTTTCATCATGGTCGATTTTCCCGCGCCGTTCTCTCCGACAATGGCGTGTATCTCCCCCTCGTTAAAGCTCAAACTCACATGGTCAAGAGCCAACACGCCGGGATACTGCTTTACAATATTCTCAAGCCCCAATATCTTTTTTGCTTCCACACAATCACCTTCCCGCCTCGTTTTTGCCATAAGGAAAGCAAACCTATGCCCATTTTCATAAGCATAGGTTGTGCTTTTCTATCCTCTTATTTCAGATATTCATCCACGTTGTCAATCGTTACAGGAATTTCAGGTGTATAATATGATTTTTCGAAAGGCAGTTTGTTGAGCACGAGCGAGATCATGTCAATCACCTGATGTCCGTGATATACGCCGCCGCCCAGGCTTAAGGACATTCTGATCGGCTGGTTGTCTTTGATTTTGCCCAGCACTTCGTCTGTTCCGTCCGCACTGAAGATGCCAAAGTCGTCCGCCGCTTTGCCTGCCGCGATCACCGCTTCATTCGCTCCAACCGCGCCGCCGTCACCGATGCACGCGATTACTTTGAGGTCAGGATGCGCCTGCAAAAATGTTTCTGTATTCTGCATTCCGTCGCTTGCCGTGATTGCGGAAGCTGTGGCAACGATTTCCGCCTCGGGCGCAAGCTCTTTGATCTTTTCTTGAATGCCTTTGGAGCGCAGCATGATTTCCGGCTGCTCCGGCTGATCAAGAACCGCTACTTTGCCTTTTCCGCCCAGCTTTTCATTGATCCAGTTTGCCGCCTGCGTTCCGATTGCCTGCCCGATGCTATAGTTGTTGCAAATGAATTCCGTATCGGATTCTTCGCTAACAAGACCATAGGACATAACCGCGATTCCCTTGCTCTTGGCATTCTCGATGGTGGGCCCTAATGCGTTGATGTCTGCCGCGCAGAAAATGATGCCGTCCATGCCGGACTGGATAAAGTTTTCCATCTGCGTGATCTGCTTACCGGAATCGTTCTGACAATCCACAACCGTAAGCTCGATGCCTTTCTGCTTGCCGTACTCTGCAGCAACCTTGCAAAGCTCTGCCCAAACCGGATTATTAAGGTCCGCCATCGCAAACCCGACCTTATAGGTTCCTTCCGGCATATCCGGCGCGTTAAGCCCTGTCATATCGTCTCCGGACGCTGCGGCAGGCGCGGACGCCTCCTGCGACGCGGACGCGTCAGCCGGAGCAGATTCCGACGTTTTTGCGCTCGCCTCTGCCGATGCAGACGGGCTTTCGCTCGCCGGCGACTCCGTGGGTCCCGTCATAGAGCAGCCAGCCACCATAGCCAGCGTCAATACCAGACACACAACCATAATCAAACTTTTTTTCATAATACTTCCCTCCCAAATATTTCTCGTGTTTCATACACTGGTATTATTCTATCCAGAAAAAAGAAGAAATCATATGCGTCAATCTTTATATTAAGTGCTCATTCTTTATATATTTGTGTCGTTTCTTTCCATCCCCCTTTCTTGGAAAAACAAAAAAAGAGCGAAGGTTTTCACGCTTCGTTCCTTTTCACAAATCATCTCAGGCTCGATCATTGTTTGAATACATCCCTGATCAAGCCCTCAATTTTGCCGATGTTTTGTATTTCAAAATTATCCACCTCAGCAATCACGTTGCCGCCGTTCACAATGAGTACCCTGTCGCCAATCTCAAACGCCTCGGCGATATTGGGGGTAATGAACATCACGCTGCCTCCCTGCTCCGCAATCCTCCTGATGTCATCAAAAAGCTGCTCCTTTGCAATCACATCCAGCCCTTTCGTAAATCCATTCATCACAAGAAGCTGCGGCTTGATCAATTCATAGCGATATAGCAGAGTTCTCCTCTTTTCTATTTTGCTCAAAACGTTCATGCTCAGCTTTCCCAGATTCCATGTCCGGTTGATGCCCAGCCGCTGAGAAAAGCGCGCCGATATCGTTTTGACCGCACTCGCGTCAATAATCCCCGCCCTGTTGGAGTACTGTTTTACAGCGGAAACCATAAAATTTTCCTCAATCGAAAAATCCGGCAGCAGCAGCTTTTCCGCATCTGTCTGCGGAATGTAATAAATCCCGCTTTTCACGGCATCCCTTTTCGCCCGCATCGTCACCTCGCGTCCGCCAACTTTCAGGACGCCATGCTTCATCCGGTCAATTCCGCAAAGCAAATTCGCAATTCCCACGCCGCTGTCTCCCGCTACGTCAATCACGCCGAGTATCTCCTTTTTATAAACGCAAAAGGAGAATCCCTTGTTTTCATCTGCTGAAATATCCTGCGCCGAAATTGCGACCTCTTTTCGATCCGTCATTTTTTTGCGTCCGGCTCTCCCCCCAAATTCATACCCCAAAAGCAGATTCAAAATATTCAACCCCTCGAAATCTTTTTGCTGTACATTTTCAACCGTCCTGCCGCTTCGCATCACAGTGATGGAATCACAAAGAACGGTAAGCTGGTCATACCGGCACCCGACCAGCAGCACCGAAATTTCGGCATTTTTGAGATTCCGCAAAACCTGTTTAAAATCCGCGATTTCATTCACCGTGTACATTTCAATCGGATAATCCAATACAATCAGCTTCGCGCCGCAATTAAGCGCCTTGACAATGCTCAGCTTCTGCCGCTCACGCTTGGACAGCTCCGGAACCGGACAATCATATTTCCGATCAAGCCCCACCAGCTCCATGTGCGGCTTCATCTCCTCGATGGTTTTCCTCTTTTGGATAAAAATCCGCCGCCGGTCCTTGGTTGGTTTCATCAAAATATTGTTCAGGATATCCCAGCTAAACTGCAGATCAAGGTCTTCCCCAATATAGAAAATCCCCTTTTCCTCCGCCTCTCGCCTGTTTTTGGGCGAATATACTTCCTCTTCAAAATACATGCGCCCCGCATCCATTTTTGCCTTTCCCGTGACCACATCGATCAATACTTCCTTGTTCGATGCGTTAAGACCCACGATTCCACGGATTTCTCCTTTGGCAAGCGACAAAACACAATCCTCGACCAACCTCGTGCCTTCAAAATATTTGGTTGCATATTCGACTCTTAATAATTCGCTTCTCATGATGGCGTCACTCGCTTATGTTAAGAGGCAGCGTTATTTCTACCTCTGTTCCCACACCATAGGAGCTGATCAGCGTAATGCCATACTTTTCACCAAACTGCATTTTGAGCCGTTTGTTGATATTGATCATCGCGAGCCCCATTCCATTATGCCCTTCCTGCAGAATATCGCTCTGTCCATCGCGCAGCGCTTTAGAAATTTCCCTCAGCCTTTCCGTCTTGATTCCAACGCCATCGTCTTTTACCCTGATCACAAGCCGCGTATCTGTGGCGAAAATATCCAGCCACACATTCCCCTCCCCCACCTTTGCTTCAATTCCATGGTGCAGGGCATTCTCAATAATCGGCTGTATGGTGAGATTCGGTACATAATATTGCATCAGGTCAAACTCGCTTGTATCCACGGAAGCATGATAATGAATCTTCCCTGGGAAACGGTATTGCTGAATGGTAAGATAGCACTTCACGTTTTCCAGCTCGTCCGCTATGGTAACGGCTTTTCCCTGCTGCTTAATGCTGTAGCGGAACAGGGAGGAAAGCGCTTCCGTCATATCAGATATTTCGTTGACCTCTTTGGCAAGCGCATAACCCCTGATTGCCTCGAGCGTATTATATAAAAAGTGTGGATTGATCTGGCTTTGCAATGCGTTGATTTCGGCTTCCCTTCTCAAAATCTCCGTCTTATATTCGCTCTCTGTCAAATACTTGATTCTTTTTTGCACCTCGGAAATCAGCTTCAAAAACCGTTTTTGCCGTCTGGTGGGCGCGCTTGGCATATCCATATAGCCCAAAATAAACATTTCCAGATGCCGTTCCACCCAAACGAGCGGATTGTAGACCATGAAATAAGCGGTCACAACCTCTACCGTAAGCGTCACAACCAGACACAGAACAAAAACATCCAACGGAATCACAGTCCACGTAAACAAAACAATCAGCGCTATTTTGATCGCGGCAAAAACACAGAGCAACAGAATATAAAGCCCGCCCTTGTCGCTGAATTCCTTGATCAGTTCCGACTTGTTATTCATACCGTTTTCTCACTTTTTTGATCTCATCTTGTTTTTCCTGTATTCCACAGGCGGAATTCCCACTACCTGCTTAAACATTTTACTGAAATGGCGGCTGTCGCCATAGCCTACCATCTCCGCAATCTGCGCGACGCTATACTGATTGTTCCTCAGGTATCCTTTCGCCTGCTCGATGCGGTATTCGGTCAGATAGTCCATGAAGCCCGCGCCTGTTTCCCTCTTGAATAAAATAGAAAAGTAGACCGGATTCAGATGGATCACCGTTGCGATATCCATCAGCGTTATTTTGTTTCCAAAATTTTCCTTGATGTAATTTTTGGCCGCTACAACAAACGGATTCTCGCTTCCGTTTTTTTCTTTCATGCAGGAAATACATTCCCGAAACAGCTTTAGCAGCTCCTTGAGCAGCAAATCAATACTGTTACAATCGTCAAAATGACAGCTTGCCTGCCTGCACTCTTCTTCACATTCTCCTGCCTGCTGCATGCCTCTCCAGAAGATTTCCAGCGCGACCTGCATCACCGCCCTAATTTCAATATAGTCAGGATTCTCTTTCAAAAAAACAGGCTCCATGATCTCTTTGGCCAGTTTGATACACTGGTTTTGATCCTGTATTTCCACCGCGTTTTCAAATTGCCTTTGTTTTCCCAATGGAAAAAGCTCTTCCATATTCACGTAATGTTCAAAGTGGTCCGTGTAAAAAATGATTTTCCCAAGCCCCTTCACGATGCGCGATTTCACACATTCCACCGCTTGCAGGTAAGATCGCTTGAATAATTTTGGTTCATCTTGCGGTTTTCCGACTCCAAGCGTAAAAATCAGGTCGTTAAAACGGTCGATGAAAGCCGCGCTGTTCTTAAACGCCAGTTTCAACGCCTCATACACCGCCTGCTCCCGCTGTTTTCCATAATTGAGAAGGAGAATGACCGTCCTGCCCTTTATTTCAGTAATTAATTCATAGCAGAAAGGCCCTACTGTTTTCTCGAATTCCGCGCAGATTCCGTCCGACATTTTTAGCTCAGGTGTCAAGCCGCCGGAAAGCCCTTCCACATCGATTCTAAATACCCCGCCCAAAAACTCTCCTTCAGAAAAACTGCACATATACTGCTGGTTGATTCCCAGCAGGTCTTCCGGTCTGCTCCCTGTGATTTCTTCATCCAGCAGCCTTTTCACAAGGCCATTCCGCAGCATTTTCCTGCTGCTTTGGAGTTCGTCTTCAATGCGCTTGATGTTGGTGTTCCCTTTTTGTTCTTCTTCAATCTTTTCTTTGATTTTTTCCAAAGCCGCGCTCAGCTTGTCTTTTTTGATGGGCTTTAGAATGTAATCATCCACTCCAAACTGGATTCCGCTTTGTGCATATTCAAACTGCTTATGCCCGCTGACAAAAATCACCTTTGTTCCATAGCCAAGCTCCCTGATCTTTTTGATAAACCCGATCCCGTCAAGCCCCGGCATCCTGATGTCCGCCACAACAAGGTCAATTTCGCGCTCCTGCACCGTCTGAAGCGCTTGGAGGCCATCCTCTGCAAGGGCAACAATTTCCATGTCAAATTCTTTCCAGTCCACCAGTTTGGAAAGCAGCACACGCACCATCACTTCATCATCAACAATCAAAACTTTAATCATAAAACACCCCAAACAAACCCGAATCGTATTTAACCTATTTACATATTTATGCTGTGCAGGGAAAAAAATTCACGGTCATAAAACCGTTTATATAATAAATACCTTTTTCGCTCCTGTAATTTTTTTAACTATAGAACGCCGTTTCTGGCGCTTTTTATGAAAAGGTAAACTTGCGTTTTAGCAGTGCTGTAAAAAGCGTGATAAATGCAGGCTCTACCTGACTTATCAACGAATAACTTTAATCTATTGTATCTCATCCTGAATGATTTATCAAACTTTTTGTGCCAGAGCAGGCCTCTGTCCGCACACCATACAGATCTGCAAGTCATAAAATGAGTCAAGACCACCCGTCAAACGGGTGGCTTGCTCAAGCCCTATAAGGGCTTATT
>CAZQDA010000042.1:0-22779 GCA_964592155.1 uncultured Christensenella sp. | reverse complement strand
AACCCACCCCTGAGCCTAATCCTGATCCAACGACGGATCCTACCTTAAAAGAAGGGATGGACGGTCCTGAGATACAGCAATTGCAGCAGCGGCTCATGGATCTTGGCTATCTCGATATTGATGAGACAACGCAGCATTTTGGGCCGGCGACTGCCGGAGCGGTTGGTTTTTTCCAGCGGCAGCACGGACTGGAGCAGGACGGCGTATGCGGGCCGAAGACTCTTGCAATTATCTATTCGGAGGAGGCAAAGCCTTATACGCTTCTGGAAGGAACAAGCGGCAGCGATGTGGATTTATTGCAGCAGCGATTGCAGGAACTCGGTTACTTATCCAAGGCAACGGGCTATTATGGAACGGAAACAATTGAGGCTGTCAAGAAGTTTCAGGAGCGCAACGATCTTGGCGTGGACGGCAAGACAGGCGAGATGACGCTTGGGATTATCTATTCCGCGGACGCAAAGGCTTCTCCGGAAATGGAGGCCGCCATTCAGCGCAAGGGAAGCATCGATTCGTTTATTTCCGTCGCAGCAGATCAGCTTGGAAAGCCATATATCTGGGGGGCAAGCGGACCAAACTCATTCGACTGTTCCGGCCTTGTTACTTACGCGCTCAGGCAGGCTGGGTCTTCTACCGGACGCTTGAATGCGGCAGGATTTTCGCAAAACTCTGCCTGGGAAAAAATTTCTTTTGATAATCTGCAGCGCGGAGACTTGATTTTCTACTACAACAACGCGCGAAGCAAGATTGGGCATGTGGGCATTGTGATTGGAGACGGCATGATGATCGACGCTTCTTCCTCCAACGGAAAGGTTGTGAAGAGAAGTTATGATACCTCTTATTGGAGAGATCATTTCGTAAACGGACGCCGCCCGTGGTAATTTGTGAAATATTTGAAACTGTCGGCCTTTAGTCGGCAGTTTTTTTGTGACAAGAATATTTCTGAAGCTGGGCAAACCGAACTGAAATGAGGCTGCCTTTTATTGACATCGAAACATTTGATGGTTATAATAAACGTATCAGGAAATGCGATGATATGGAGAGTAACCGCGTGCCTTGCGCAAAAGAGAGCGGCTGCCGTGGCTGAAAGCGGCTGTGCGTTAAAGACGCGGCGAAGAACACCATGGAGTTTCCGGCGTGAAAGCATGGTATGTGACTAGCGGTGGGCGCAGGCAAAGCGTTATGGGCAGGAGTGGAGAAAGAAATTTTCTCAATGTGGGTGGTACCGCGGGTTTTTAGGAACTTCGTCCCTGATTTATTTCAGGACGATGTTTTTTTTTACGCAGCATGAAGGGGATTATTCGCTGCGTTTTGAATATTTTATGGATTGATGGAGGAAAATAAAAAGTGGCAATCAAGGCCCCAAAGGGTACGAAAGACGTTCTCCCCCAGGAGAGCTATAAGTGGCAATATATCGAACAGCTTGTAAGGGAAATCACTGCGCTTGCGGGCTACCGCGAGATGCGTACTCCCGTATTTGAACATACCGAACTGTTTTTGCGGGGAGTGGGAGATACGACGGATATCGTTCAAAAAGAGATGTATACCTTTACGGACAAAGGGGACAGATCCGTTACCTTAAAGCCGGAGGGAACCGCCGGCGCGGTGCGTGCGTTCATCGAGGGAGGACTTCCTTCCAATCCGCAGCCCACGAAGATGTATTACCTCAGTACGCCTGTATTTCGCTATGAAAAACCGCAGTCAGGAAGACTGCGTGAGCATCATCAGTTTGGGATTGAAGTATTTGGCGCACAGGATGCGAGCATTGATGCGGAAGTAATCAATATCGCTCTTACGCTGCTTGCAAAGGCAGGGCTTAAGCAGCTTCGGCTTAATATTAACAGCATTGGATGCGATCAGTGCCGGCCCCAATATAATGATCTTTTGAAAGAATATTTGCAGCGCAATGCTGAATCGCTGTGCGAAACCTGCAAAGACCGCATTGAGCGAAATCCGCTTCGCGTTCTCGACTGCAAGGAAGAAAAATGCAGGGGCGTGATCGAGAAAGCGCCCCTCATGATCGATCACTTGTGCGAGGAGTGTTCCGCTCATTTTGAAGAGTTAAAAAAATATCTGGACGCACTGGGGATTGTATATCAGATCAATCCGCTCATTGTGCGCGGGCTTGATTATTACACGAAAACTGTTTTTGAGATCATATCGGACAGCATCGGCGCGCAGGGTACTGTTTGCGGCGGTGGAAGATATGACAAGCTGATGAAGCAAATCGGCGGCCCGGACATGGCTGGTATCGGCTTTGGAATGGGAATTGAACGCCTGCTGCTGGTGATGGAAAATGAAGGCATTGAGATTCCAAGACCGACTGTCACCGATGTGTTTTTATGTACGCATGGTGAGGAGGCAAGGCTTAAGGCCGCTGTACTTGTGCGGGATTTACGTGAGCAGGACATAAAGGCGGACATGGATCACTGTGCGCGCAGCATGAAAGCACAATTTAAATATGCGCATAAGCTTGGCGCGAAAACGGTGGCGGTGATCGGTGAGGAAGAAATGGCAAACGATACGATTATCTTAAAGACGATGGAAACAGGCGAAGAGCGTATCGTTCATCAAAAAGAAATCAAACGATATTTATAATTTAAAATAGTGGGAGAATGAATCAAATGGGAGAGTTATTAAACGATTGGAAAAGAACCGCGTTATGTGCGGAGTTTGCAAAGGACGATATTGGCAAGGATGTTACGCTGATGGGATGGGCGGATACGCGCCGCGATCTTGGCGGGCTTGTGTTTGTCGATCTGCGGGATCGCTCGGGCATCATGCAGGTGGTGTTTGACGAGTCTATTTTTGAAGGCGATTTTGACAAGGTAAGCAGTATTCGAAGCGAATTCGTGCTTGCGGTCAAAGGAAAAATTGTAGAACGTTCGCAGGAGACTGTAAACCCGAAGATTCCCACGGGTCTTATTGAGGTAAAAGTGCGCGAACTGAAGATATTGAGCAAGGCGGAAACGCCGCCGTTTGAAATCGAAGACGGCTCCAAGGTGCGCGAAGAGCTGCGTCTGAAATACCGGTTTCTTGACCTGCGACGTCCGGATATGCAGAAAAACCTGATGCTGCGCAATAAAATTGCGAATTGTGCGCGCACATATCTGAGTGAAAATGGTTTTCTGGATATTGAAACGCCGATGCTGCAAAAGAGTACGCCGGAAGGGGCGAGAGACTATCTTGTGCCCTCGCGTATTCATCCGGGTGCGTTTTATGCGCTGCCGCAGTCTCCGCAGCTTTTCAAACAGATTTTGATGATTTCGGGCTACGACAGGTATTTCCAGATTACGAAATGCTTCCGCGATGAAGACCTGCGCGCGGACAGGCAGCCTGAGTTTACGCAGATTGATACGGAGCTTTCCTTTGTGGACGCGGACGACGTGATGGCGATACACGAAGGGCTGCTGCAAAAGGTATTTAAAGACGTAATGGATATCGAGATCAAGCTTCCGTTAAAGCGCCTTTCGTATCAGGAGGCAATGGATCGTTATGGCAGCGATAAGCCGGATACGCGCTTTGACCTTGAACTCAAAGATGTGAGCGATATTGTTGCGGGCAGTGAATTTAAGGTATTCAGCTCGGTTGTCAAAAACGGCGGCAGCGTCCGCGCGATCAATGCAAAGGGATGCGCAAATATTCTGGCGCGCCGCGAAATCGATGCGTTGGTGGATTTTGTGAAGATTTACGGTGCAAAGGGAATGGCGTGGATTTCTATTCGCGAAGACGGGCTTAATTCACCCATCACCAAGTTTATGACGCAGGAAGAGATCGACGCCATCATGCAGCGCACGGACGGACAGGTTGGCGATATTCTGTTCTTTGTAGGGGATAAAAACTCGGTTGTTTATGATTCGCTCGGCGCGCTTCGCTTAAAGCTTGCCGAAAAGCTGGAGCTAATCAAAAAAAATACATGGGATTTGCTGTGGGTAACGGAATTCCCGCTGTTTGAGTACAGCGAAGAAGAGAAGCGTTATGTTGCCAAGCATCATCCGTTTACCTCTCCCATGGACGAGGATATTGACAAGGTTGCAAGCGACCCGATGAACGCGCGCGCCAAGGCGTATGATATTGTGCTCAATGGAAACGAAATCGGCGGCGGAAGCATCAGGATTCACAGCACAGAGCTGCAGGAGCAGATGTTTGAGGCGCTTGGATTTTCCAAAGAAGACGCGTGGGAGCGGTTTGGATTTTTACTGGAGGCCCTCAAATACGGCACGCCGCCGCACGGCGGACTTGCCTATGGTCTTGACCGCATGGCAATGCTGATGGCGGGAGCGGAATCCATCCGCGATGTCATTGCTTTTCCGAAGGTGCAGAACGCTTCTGACCTGATGTCCAAGGCGCCGACGCCTGTTGATAAGAAGCAACTGCGGGAGCTGCACATCAAGGTGGACGAGGACTAAGAATGGATGAATCAAGAACTGCAGCGCTGCTTGGCGAAGACGCAATCAAAAAATTGAAGCAATCAACGGTTGCTGTGTTTGGCGTGGGCGGCGTGGGTTCTTTTGCGACTGAGGCGCTTGCAAGAGCGGGCGTGGGCAAGCTGATGCTGATTGACAATGACATTGTGAAGCCCTCTAATTGTAACAGGCAGCTTGTTGCGCTTTCCTCCACCATTGGAAAAAAGAAAGTGGAGGTCATGAAGGAGCGTCTTTTGGACATTAATCCGCAGATAGAGGTGCTCACGCATGATGTGTTTTATGATGAATCTACCTCAGAAGGCCTGCTTTCCGGCGAAATCAGTTTTGTGGCGGACGCAATCGACAGCCTGCAATCAAAGGAATATTTGATTCTTGAATGCGCAAGGCGCGAAATTGAGATCATATCATCCATGGGCGCGGGAAATAAGCTTTATCCGGAGCGGTTTTCCGTCACCGACCTCTTTCGGACTTCCTGTGATCCAATCGCTAAAATATTGCGTAAAAAATTACGGGATGCCGGAATCAAAAAACTTGCGGTCGTCTGCTCGGACGAACTGCCGCGCAAGACGCAGGCGTGTGAGGACGGCAAACGCGTACCGGCGAGTATCTCTTTTGTGCCGTCTGTGTGCGGGCTTTTGATGGCAGGGTATATTGTACGCCGACTTTGTGGAGTGGAAGAATGAAAGAATCGGGACTTGTGACGAAAACGGACGGCGGGACGGCGTATGTGTTATTTGAACGCACGTCCGCTTGCTCAAAATGCGGTGCATGCGGCATGATTGCAGGACAAAACGACATCACCGTAACCATGCAAAACAGCCTTGACGCACAGGCGGGCGACAGGGTAGAGGTGCAGTTTACCACAAAAAATGCGCTCCAATCCTCAGCGATTGCTTATATATTCCCTTTGATTATGCTGTTTGTGGGCGTATGGCTGGGCTATGTGATTCCACAGAGTCTGTTTGACGTGCAGGACGCGTTCGCAGCGATTATGGGAATTATTTTTGCGGCTGCCGCATTTGTGATACTGAAACTGATGAATCCATTTTTTAAAAAGAAATTTGCGAATGTATATACAATGACCAGAATTGTGGAAGAAAGCGAGCAAAATCCGTGTTCTTAAAAAGAATCGAGCTGAACGGCTTCAAATCTTTTTGCAACAAAAAGGAAATTATTATTAATAAGGGCATCACGGGCGTAGTGGGGCCAAATGGCAGCGGAAAGAGCAATATTGCCGACGCGCTGCGTTGGGTTTTGGGCGAGCAAAGCTCCAAAAACCTGCGCGGAACCAGTATGCAGGATGTTATTTTTAACGGAACGCAAACGCGCAGTAAAAAAGGGTATTGCGAGGTTGCGCTTATTTTTGATAATTCGGATATGCGCATCAATTCTGACTACACAGAGATTTCCGTGAAACGCAAGATGTACCGTTCCGGCGAAAGTGAATACTCCATCAACAACAGCGGCTGCCGCTTAAAAGATATTTTGGAGCTGTTTCGTGACACCGGCATCGGCAAGGAAGGGTATTCCATCATCAGCCAGGGAAAGATTGATGAAATCCTGACCAGTAAGGCAAGCCAGCGACGCAAAGTCTTTGAAGAAGCGGCGGGCATCATGAAATACCGCGTGCGCAAGGAAGAGGCAGAGCGCAACCTGCAAAAAACAAATGACAACATTACGCGCATTGACGACATTGTTTCTGAGCTGTCATCGCAGATTGAACCGCTGGAAAAGCAAATGAACGAGGCGCGTGATTATCTGAAATTGCGCGACCGCTTAAAAGAGCTTGAGATTAACCTGTATTTATACCAGTATGACAGGGCGGGAGAGCGGATCGCCAAGAACGAAGAACAGATTGGGGAAAACGAACAGGAATTTCAGGACATGACCGCATTGATCCATGCGGAAGCGGCTCGTATTTCTGATGCAAAAAAACAGTTGCAGGCTCTACAGATTGAAATTGAGCAGCAAAATGCTGCGGTTGCGCAACAGATGAGCGAGCAGGAACGGATCAAGGGCGCACTGAATCTTCTGGAAGAAAAAGAAACCACGCATCTTACGACGATGCAGGATAATTCGTTAAAACGTGATAGTTATGAAGATACCATTGCGCAAAATGAACGGAAGATAGAAGAGATAAACGTTCAAATCAATGAAAAAAACAGCGCGATTGACCAGAAATATGAAGAAATCCTGGGGCTGAGAAAAAATATCGAAACGATCACGGGTCAATCAGGGGATGTGCTTAGCAGGATTGAATCGGCGAAGCGGGATGTGGAAGAGGCGCGAGTGGCACTGCAATCCATGCAAATTGAGCTTAGTGAGAAGCAGCTGCGGCGCGAATTATTGACGCAGAAACATCTGGAGGCGGACGCCCAAACAAAAAAACATCAGCAATATTTACAGGATCTGTCAAAGCAACTTGAAGAATTGCTTGCGGAAACAAGGGAATATGAAAAGCAGGCAACCAAGATGCGCGAAGTGATGAATGAGGCGGCACAGACGATTGCCGTTTTGCGCTCGGAAGAGCAGAAAGCTTTGGAGCGGGTTGCGCAAATTTCCAGAAAAATCAGCGAGGATCAATCGCGTTTTCAGTTATTAAACGACATGCGGGATGAATACGAGGGATATTTTGACAGTGTGAAATCCCTGTTTAAACATTCCAAAAAATCGCCTGATATTGCGGGAAAAATCAAGGGCGTACTGGCAGAGGTTATAGACGTACCAAAGAAATATGAAACGCCGATCGAGGTGATTCTGGGCAATGCGCTGCAAAATGTGGTTGTACAGGAAGACGCCGACGCAAAGAGTATCATCGACTATTTACGGAAAAACAATCTGGGGCGGGTGACATTCCTGCCCACAAAATCTTTAAAAGTGCGCTATCTGCAAAAGGATGAAAAAGCACACCTTTCCATGGATGGCGTAGAATGTATCGCCAGTGAGGCGATTGACTGCCCGCCGGAAATACGCCCCGCGGTTGATTTTCTGCTTGCGCGCACTGTGATTGTGCGGGATATGGACAGTGCGATCCGCCTGATGAAGCAATCTGATTATACGTTTCGTGCGGTGACCATGGACGGGGATTTTATTAAGCCGGGCGGCGTGATCACAGGGGGAAGCCTGAAAAACACCAAAACAGGGCTTCTTTCCAGAAAACGCATGGCACAGGAACTGGAAGAAAATCTGATTAAGCATAAGAAACAATTGGAAGAAAGCCAGCAGGAGGCGACTGCCTGCAAGGAAAAACTGGCGCAGGAAAAGCAGAGGCAGCAAGAGGCGCTGGAACAATTGCGCAAGCAGGAGATTGAATCCGCGCAGACAAAAGAACGCTTGAAATCGGCGCAGGATATGCTTGCAGACAGGGAGAACACAGCCGCAAGATTGCAGGAAGAATTTGAACATGCGCAAATGGAGCTCGATGGCTTAAGCAGCCAATTAGAAAAGCTGACCGTGGATACGCAAGAGGCAAAGGCATCGTTTGACCTGCTGGTGAAAAAGCAGACGGAGATGGAAGAAAGCGCAGCCAAAAATGCAGCGGAAATCTCTGAGATCAAAGATATTTTGACGGCAAAGGAACTGGAGCAGACAGAACTTCACAACCAGAAAAATATGCTGCTTAACGAAGCGGAGCATATTCGCGCTTCGATTGCGCAAGCAAAGCAAAACCTTGCCCTGATGCAGCACCAGAATGAAACGCTCACAGCCGAAATGAAGCAAATTACGCACCAGAAGGCTGAGCTGCGCGGGCAACTGGATGAAATTCTGGAGCAGGTGCGCACGACGGGGGAAGTTATGCAAAGCAAGCTGAAGCTTCGTGATGACCTGAATATTCAGATCGAGCAATCCGAACAAAAGGGCACGGAGCTTGCGGCGCAGAAAGATTCCTTAATTGAACTGAAATATAAGTATATCGCAAACAGGGAAAAACTGGAGCTATCGCGCGAAAACTATCAGACAAAGCTGTGGGACGATTACGGTCTTACGTATGCAAACGCGCTCCCTTTCAAGCAGGAGTTTCCTTATCAGGCTTCTGTGAAGGAAATTGACGAAATTAAGGAATGTATTCGTGATATGGGCGCGGTGAATCCGAACGCAATTGAGGATTATACGCGCGTCAAGGAGCGTTACGACGGACTTACCGTCCAACGTGAAGATTTAATCGCGGCAGGACGGGATTTGCAGGTGGTGATCGACGACCTGTTATCCGGCATGAAAGAAAGCTTTCGCGAAAAATTTGCACTTATCAACGAAAATTTTCAGAAGACATTTCAGGAGCTGTTCGGCGGCGGATATGCAGCGCTGGAGCTTGACGACAGCGGGGATATTATGGAATGCGGCGTGGAAATTATTGCGGAACCGCCCGGAAAAAAGCTGCAGAACATCCAGCTTTTGTCAGGTGGAGAAAAGGCGCTCACAGCAATTGCTCTGCTATTTGCGATGCTGCACATCAATCCCTCTCCCATCTGTCTTTTGGATGAAATTGACGCGCCGCTTGACGACGCGAATGTGATCCGTTTTTCAGAGTATTTGAAAACTCTTTCACACGCGGATTTGCAGTTCATTGTGATTACGCACAGAAAGCCATCCATGGCGATCTGCGATACGCTCTATGGAATCGCGATGCAAGAAAAGGGAGTTTCCGATATCGTATCCGTACAATTATAAAAGAAATGAGGAATGAACATGGGTTTTTTCGATAAATTAAAGGAACGAGTCAACAAAACAAGAGAAAATTTTTCCGCGAAGGTCAACAATGTTATCAAAAATTTCAGAAAGGTTGACGAGGAATTTTTTGAAGAACTGGAAGAAGCGCTTATTTTATCTGATCTTGGCTATGCGACCACGGAAAAGATCGTGGAGACGCTGCGCGACAGGGTGAAAGAAAATAAGGTAACAGAGTCCGGGCAGATCAAAGACATGCTCGTGGATATTCTGGCTGATTATATGAGCGCGCCGCCTCTTGAGATTGGCAAGCCAACGGTGATGCTGATTGTGGGCGTAAACGGTGTGGGGAAGACGACGGCCATCGGCAAGCTTTCTAACTATTATCATGAACAGGGCAAAAAAGTATTGCTTGCGGCAGCGGATACCTTTCGCGCAGCGGCGGCGGAGCAGCTTTCCATCTGGGGAGAGCGAACCGGTACGCGCGTGATTAAATACGCGGAGGGGGCAGACCCCGCGGCGGTTGTGTATGATGCGATTGACGCGGGAAAACATGCGGATATCGATCTGTTGATTATCGATACGGCGGGCAGGCTGCACAACAAAAAAAATCTGATGAGCGAACTGGAAAAGATCAACCGTGTGATTGATAAGGAGTATCCGGAGGCACACAGGGAAACGTTCCTTGTTGTGGACGCCACAACGGGGCAAAACGCGATTTCCCAGACAGAGGTGTTTAACGAGAGCGTGAAACTGACAGGCATCATCCTCACAAAGCTGGATGGAACGGCGAAAGGCGGTGTGGTGTGCGCCGTAAAGGATATGACGGGCGTACCGGTTCGTTTTATCGGCGTAGGCGAGGGCGTGGACGATTTGCAGCCCTTTGATGCGAAAGAATTTGCCAAAGCGATTCTGGAATAGGGGAAAAAATGACAAAGCTTTATCATCTGCGCTTTGGCGGGGACAATTGTTTTGTAATTGAAAGCGGAGATATGGCGGCACTTGTGGATACGGGCAGGCAAAGCACGAGAGCAGCTCTTTTGAGCGCCTTAAAGCCATGGGATATCAAGCTTATTTTGCTGACCCACGGACATTTTGATCATTGTTACAGCGCTGCCTTTCTCGCTGCGCACTACGGCGCGAAAATTGCGATGGGCAGGACGGATTTGGAGCTTGCGCGGGATAACCGTATTCACGAGATCCACTCGCGTGGTCTGGTTGGATATTTTATCAAAAAAGTGTCGGTTGCCACCATTCGCAAAACCAGAATGGAGCCATTTGAGCCGGATTTTTACTTGGAAGACGGTCAGGATTTGAGCGGCTACGGCATTGACGCTCAGGTGATTGCTTTACCTGGCCATACGGCGGGATCAGTGGGTATTCTGGTTGGAAAAGAATGTATTGCGGGCGATACCATTATGAACATGGGCGGCGCCAGCAGGGCGCGTATCGCAGAAGACTTTGCAGCGGCGGGCAAAAGCCTTGATCGGCTCAAACAGGTGGATGCGGAGCTATTTTATCCGGGACATGGAGCGCCCATTACGAAGAAGCAATTGCTGAGGTTGTAGGTGTAAAGGTTTTGTGCTTGACATCTGAACGGAAACCATTTATAATCAAACAGGTGTAAAGGTCTTATCCTTAACACCTGTTTTTTTGATCGGTGGGAAAAAATGAAGCATGAAAAAGATTTGAGCCTTAGCGTATATTATGATTTTTACGGCAGTTTTTTAACGGAAAAACAGGCGCGAATATTTGACCTTTATTATAATGACGATTATTCCCTTGCGGAGATTGCCCAGGAGGCAGGAATATCGCGTCAGGGAGTACTGGATACGCTAAAGCGTGCCCAAACAAAGCTTAAGGATATGGAAGAAAAGCTTGGGCTGGTAAAAAAGCAACTCTTTGAGGAGAAATAAATGGCATTTGAAGGTATTGCGGAAAAACTGCAGAATGTGTTTAAAAAGCTGACTTCCCGCGGCAAGCTTTCGGAGGGCGACATCAAGGCGGCAATGCGAGAGGTGAAGCTTGTTTTGCTGGAAGCAGACGTTAACTTTCTGGTGGTGAAAAAGTTCATTAAAGAGCTGTCGGAAAAGGCTGTCGGCTCACAGATTTTGGAAAGTTTGACGCCCGGACAGCAGGTTGTGAAGCTTGTGCGCGATGAGCTTACAGAGCTTTTGGGAGGACGGCAGGCTGAAATCAAGCTGGCAAGCTCCCCGCCTACGGTGATCTTGATGATGGGCTTGCAGGGCGCGGGGAAAACGACCTTTTGTGCAAAGCTTGCGGGATATTATAAGAAACAAAATAAAAAGCCGCTTTTGGTGGCATGTGACATTTATCGTCCGGCGGCAATCAAGCAGCTGCATGTGGTTGGTGAGCAGGTTGGCGTAGATGTGTTTGATATGGGGCAGGAAAATGCCTCCAAAATTTATAAGGAAGCATTGAAGCAGGCGACAAAGCTCGGCTGCGATATTATCATTGTGGATACCGCGGGACGGCTGCACATCGACGATGAGATGATGACAGAGCTAAAGAATTTGAAGCAGACGGCGAATCCGACGGAAACGCTGCTTGTGCTGGACGCAATGACAGGTCAGGACGCGGTCAACGCCGCGACAACATTCAATGACAACATCGGCATTGACGGAGTTATTCTCACAAAGATCGACGGCGATACCAGAGGCGGTGCGGCAATGTCTGTGCGCGCGGTGACCGGAAAACCGATCAAATTTGTGGGCGTGGGTGAAAAACTGACAGACGTGGAACCCTTTTATCCGGATCGCATGGCATCGCGCATTCTGGGCATGGGCGACGTGATGACGCTGATCGAAAAAGCGGAAGCGTCTTTTGAGGAAAAGAAAGCCGTAGAGCTTCAAAAGAAAATATCCAAGGATCAGCTGACTCTGGAAGACTTTTTGGAGCAGATGGAGCAATTGCAGGATATGGGCTCTATGAGCGATATTCTGGCGATGATGCCGGGCGGGAATAAATTAAAAGGCATGTCTCTTGATGAAAAACAGCTTGAGCGTACAAAGGCGATCGTTCGTTCTATGACGCGTGAAGAGCGTTTGAATCCGCAGATTATCAATGGTTCGCGCAGAAAGAGAATCTGTGCGGGAAGCGGCACCACGGTGCAGGAAGTGAACCGTCTTTTAAATCAGTTTGACCAGATGAAAAAGATGCTTCGCCAGTTCTCCGGAAAAGGCGGAAAACGAAAAGGGATGTTCCGTATGCCATTCTGAGCAGACGGATAGAATCAGTGAATGACCGTTTTATCGGCAATCAAATATTATGATATGAAATTATTTGGAGGATCAAAATCATGGCAGTAAAAATCAGATTGAAAAGAATGGGTTCCAAGAAAAGACCGTTTTACAGAATGGTGGTAGCGGATGAAAGAGCGCCCCGCGACGGCAGATACATCGAGGAAATCGGTTATTACAACCCCCTTACAAAGGACCTGAAACTGGATAATGAAAAAGCGCAAAGCTGGATCGGCAATGGTGCACAGCCCACGGATACTGCGCGCGCATTACTGAAAAAAAGCGGCGCAATCAACTAAGGTGGCTTTCTATGCGTGAATTAGTAGAATACATTGCCAAAAATTTGGTGGATGATCCCGAGTCGGTTCGCGTAAATGAGCGTGAAGAAGAGAATGCGTTTGTTTTGGAATTGACGGTTGCGGCTGACGATATGGGAAAAGTAATCGGTAAACAGGGAAGGATTGCAAAAGCGATCCGCACTGTGGTGAAAGCAGCGACGACAAAATCATCCAAAAAGTATATTGTAGAGATCTTATGACGGACTATTTCGAGCTTGGGCGCATCTTAAAACCGCAGGGCATCAAAGGGGAAATCAAGCTGGATGCGTTTACGGATGATTTCTCGCGTTTTTCATACTTATCGCATGTGTTTTTCTTAACCGACGGTGTGTATGAGCAGGTTACTGTGGAAAGCGCGAGGACAGACGGACATTTTGCGTACTTGAAACTGGCAGGCTATGAAGACCGCAACGCAGTGGAAGCGCTGCGCGGACAGATGGTTTGGATTGATCGGGCGAACGCTGCAAAATTGCCGGAAGGAGCTTACTACATTCGTGACTTGATCGGTCTTGCCGTTGCCGGCAATGACGGATTATTGCTCGGAACGCTATTGGATATTCTGCAAAACGGCGCCACGGACGTGTACGTTGTAAAAACGGCGGAGCGCGGAAATTGTATGTTTCCGGCGATACCACAGGTTGTACTCGAAAAGAACCTTGAAAAAGGCGTGATTATTGTGGATACGGAAAAGCTCAGTGAGGTTGCAGTTTATGATATTTAACTGCCTGACGATCTTTCCGGAAATGTTTGAAGGTTTTACAGGCACAAGCTTGTGTGAAAAGGCCATACAACGGGAACTGATCGAAATCAACACAGTTAATTTTCGTGATTTCACAGAGGACAAACACAACCGTGTGGATGATTATCCATTCGGCGGCGGAGCGGGAATGCTACTGATGCCGCAGCCGTTGTTCAGCTCGTTTGAAGCGCTTGCGGAGCGTTATGCGGACAAAAGGGCGCGCAATTTGTATATGAGTCCGGCGGGGAAGCCGCTGACCCAGCAAAAGGCACAGGAACTATCGGAGTATGAAGTCCTGAACATTTTATGTGGGCATTACGAAGGCGTGGATCAGCGGGTGCTGGATCATCTGATCGAGGAAGAAATCTCCATCGGCGATTATGTGCTGACAGGCGGAGAGCTTCCCGCAATGGTGCTGATGGACTGCGTGATGCGGTATGTGCCGGGCGTGCTTTCCAACGATGAATCGGTGGGAGAGGAAAGTTTCAGTGAGTATTTACTGGAATATCCGCAATATACCCGCCCTTCAAACTTTCGCGGGATGGTGGTTCCGGAGGTTTTGCTATCGGGGCATCACAAGAATATAGCGGCATGGAAACGGGAACAATCGCTGAAAAAAACGTTTTTTTGCCGACCGGATCTTCTGGAAAAAGCAGAGCTTACAAAGCAGGACAGGAAGATTCTCGAAGAACTTGAAAAACAATCTTGATCTTTTCGTCAGATTGTGATAAACTTTTTATGTTTTGAATTAGGATGGTCCGCTGCCCGAATATGCGGGTAAGAACGTCTGTAATGGAAGGAGGCTATTCAAAATGAACGATATCATTAAAGCGGTAGAGGCAGAACAGCTGAAAACAGACGTACCGAAATTAAGAATCGGCGATACTGTAAAGGTATACGTAAAGGTTGTGGAAGGTACAAGAGAGAGATTGCAGGCATTTGAGGGATATTTGATTGCTCAAAAAGGCGGCGGGTTGTCTGAGACGATCACAGTTCGCCGTGTGTCTTACGGCATTGGCGTGGAAAGAACATTCCCGATTCATTCACCCCGTGTGGATAAAATCGAAGTGCTCCGTCACGGCAAAGTCCGCAGAGCGAAATTATTCTATCTGCGTGACAGGGTCGGTAAAGCTGCGAAAATTAAAGAGGCTTAACGGACAGAAAGAGTGGGGGCGGTTTGCGCCCCCTTTTTTATTGCGTCAGCATCCATTTTACCTATATGCGCGCAATAAAACCAGATGACACAGGAAGCGATGGGTTCCGGAAAGGAGGCTGTGTAATGGATATTCAATGGTATCCGGGGCATATGACAAAGGCCCGCAGGCAGCTCTTAAGTAAGCTGAAAATGGTGGACATGGTCATAGAAGTGCTTGACGCGCGCGCGCCGAAAAGTTCGCTGAACCCGGACTTTGACGACGTGTTTGCGGGAAAGACCCGCTTTTATATCCTGAATAAGGCCGACCTTGCCGACGAAAACATAACCAAAAACTGGTTGAAATTTTTTAAGGAAAACGGAATCAGCGCCGTGGCGTTTTCCGCCCTGAAGGGGAACACACAGCAGCTTAAAAACAGCATCGTTGCCTGTGCGGATGATATTTTACAAAAATATAGAAATAAGGGAATGAATAAAACGCTGCGCTGTATGGTGGCGGGCATTCCAAATGTTGGGAAATCAGCGATTCTAAACCGCCTTTCCGGGGAAAAGAAACTAAAGGAAGGAAACAAGCCGGGCGTCACGAGATCACTGCAGTGGGCAAAGATCGATCAATATCTTGAAATCATGGATACGCCGGGGCTATTGTGGCCGAAATTTCAAGATCAGAGAATCGGGGCGGTTGTCGCGCTCATCGGGAGTGTGAAGCTTGATATTCTCGATGAAGAATCACTGGCTTTCTATTTGATCGGGCTGCTCAAGGAAACCGCGCCCAGACTTCTTAAGGAGCGGTATCAGCTTTCTGACCTTGACAAAGGAGATTTCGAAATTCTGGAAGAAATCTGCAAAATGCGTGGCTTTCTCTTAAAAGGTGGCGTTTATGACACCGAGCGCGGCGCGAAAACAATTTTGGATGAATTTAAAAACGGAAAGCTGGGCAGGCTTTCGTTGGAAAAGCCGGAGTGGAAATAGCATGGGAAAGCGTGAAGAAGCTCAAAAAGAAAAGCTTCAGGTGATGACGGAATACGAGCGCGCGCATTGGGCACGGGAAGAATTTTTCGTCGCAGGAATCGACGAGGCGGGCAGAGGGCCTCTTGCGGGGCCGGTTGTGGCAGCTTGCGTGATTATGCCCAAGGACGATTTGATTCTGGGGGTAGACGATTCAAAAAAGATAACAGAGCAGCGCAGGGAAGCGTTATATGATATAATAGTGGAGAAAGCGATTGATTATTCCATCAGCGTAGTGGATGAGGGCGTGATCGACGAGATCAATATTTTAAATGCTGCGCGCAGGGCTTTTGAGCAGTCGCTTGCCGGACTGAAAACAATACCGGACTATGTTTATACCGACGCGATGGACATCAAAACAGAGATTCCTTATACGCCGCTAATCAAAGGCGATGCGAAAGTATATACCATTGCCGCCGCTTCCATTTTGGCGAAGGTAACGCGTGACCGGATTATGAGGGAATATGATACGCAATATCCGGAATATCATTTTGCCTCCCATAAGGGATATGGTACCAAAGCGCATTATGACGCGATTCGTGAATTTGGAATCCTTCCGATTCACAGAAGGACGTTCTTAAAGAAAATTTTGGGTGATTGATGGATAAGCTGGAGCTTGGCAAAAAGGGTGAAGATTTTACATGCACACATCTTCTGAGCGCCGGAAAAAAGATATTGTGCCGAAACTACCGCGCAAAAAAAGGCGAGATCGATATTGTAGTGCATGACGGCGACACCATTGTGTTTGTGGAAGTGAAAACACGGTCAGGCGCGCTCTATGGGACACCCGGGGAAGCGGTTACGTATCGCAAACAGCAAATGCTCGTGCAAACGGCGCGCTGGTATCTGGCGCAAAATAATCTTTTCTCCTATAATGTGCGCTTTGATGTGGCGGAAGTATTTTGGGAAAACGGTAATATGCGGATGAATTATATAGAAAACGCATTTGGAATTTAACAGAAAGAAATGATTGGAAGAAGGCAATGAAAGAACAAAATGAACTGATTGTATGGTTTACAGTGCTCGGCGTCATTTTCTTATGCTTGATCGCTTATCTGTATTATGGAAAAAAACGCTATAACCCATTTGAAAAGCAGATGCCTGTGGGACGTTTATTTATTATTTTTGCAATCTTTGCAATTGCAATGCGTCTTGTGCTTGCCTATAAGATGCCCGGCTATGGAACAGATATGGATTGCTTCAGGGCGTGGGCAAACAACGTTTATCAGGGCGGTTTTGAAAATTTTTACACCAGTGACTTTTTTGCAGACTATCCGCCTGTTTACATCTATGTTTTGTATTTCTTTGGATTTTTAAGAAATATCTTTTCCCTGAATCTTGCAGGAGAGGTCTACGGTATGCTGCTCCACATCCCCGCAATACTTTGCGATGTCATTGCGGGATATGTGGTCTACCGCCTCGCAAAAAAGAAATTCAGAGAACCTGTTGCACTCATGCTGAGCACATTTTTGTTATTGAACCCCGCAGTTATTTTCAATTCCAGCATTTGGGGGCAGATGGATATTATACTGACGCTTACGCTGGTGCTAACCATTTATCTGCTGATCAAAGATAAGTTAATTTTGGCAGCGGTGGCGTTTGCTGTGGCATTCCTCATCAAACCGCAGGCAATTATGATTTTGCCGCTTCTGGGTTTTGTATTCATTCGAAATATTATTGTCAGCAAAAACCGCTTAAAGGCGGTGGGTACGCTTTTGCTTTCCATAGGGATTGTGGTCGGCCTTTATTTCCTGATTCCGCTTCCATTTGGAATCAAACAGGAGCCGCTGTGGCTTGCCAAACAATATTTGAGCACAATGGGGCAATATGATCAGGTGACGCTCAACGCGTTTAACCTTTACGCCATGCTCGGCAAAAATTTTGTATCGGCGACGAGCATTATTTTCCTTGGGATACGCGCCAACGTCTGGGGATTCATACTGATTGCCCTCGTTTGCCTGTATGCGCTGTTTTTGTACATCAAAAAACCAAAAAAAGAGTTTTTGTTTGCGCTTGCCGCGTTTATCATTATGGGCGTTTTTGCGCTGGGACACGGAATGCACGAACGTTATTTGTTCCCCGTGCCCATACTGATGCTGTTTGCATTTATTTTTATGAGAGATAAACGGCTTGTTCTGTGTACCTGCCTGACCTTTGTTTCGTTGCTTTTAAACCAGAGTCTCTCCCTGTATTATTACCAGTCGGCGATACCGGACGGATGGCTGATATCCGTTTCGGCGGTTAATATGGCGATTTTTATTTATACGGGTTATGTGATCACAAAACTGGCATTGGGACCTGTGCGCGAAAAAATCGGGGATACAGATATTATTGCCGCTTCTAACCTGCGCATTGAGAATAAGGCGGGACAGACAGCAGCGTTGAAAAAGGAGCCTTTAGAACAGCCGGAAAGCCGGACGCAAAAAAATAAAAAAATGGAATCTCCTAAAAAACTTTACAGGGATGTTCCCGAATTTGAAGTTTTAGATAAATCGCCGGCACAAATGCGGCTGGATGGATTCGGGACAAAAAAATTGCTCCACAAAAAAGACGCGCTCGTGATGCTGATCATTTCTGCCATCTATGCGGTTGTGGCATTTACAAACCTTGGAGCGTTTCAAATACCGGAAACGTCTGTGGTGATGAACAATATTGAAGCCGTGGCAGAATTTCCACAGGAGGAGCAGATATCCACCATTGAATATTATGCCGGATATGGGGAAGGGGAGCTTATGTTCCTGGCATCCACAGACGGGACATCTTATGTGCCGGTGGACCTGCAAAAAGGCAGCGCGGAAAGCGTGGAGCGCATTAAGCACGAAAAGAAGGATCTCTATAAATGGCAGGTATATACTACCGATATCAGAGCAAAATATATCCAGATCAGAGCATACGACGGTACTGTTCCTGTGCTGGAAATTGCGTTTAAAAATGCAGATGGAAAGCTGATTGAACCGAAAAGCGTGACGCCGGATTCTGCATCCGCATTCTTTGACGAACAGGCGCAGGTACCCGAGGAGGCAACTTATATGACGGATTTCTATTTTGATGAAATCTATCATGTGAGAACCGCATACGAAAACATCAACCAAATCGAGCCTTACGAGATTACGCATCCGCCGCTTGGTAAAATTCTTCTGGCTGGCGGGATCGGACTATTTGGCATGAATCCGTTTGGCTGGCGCTTTATGGGGACGCTTACAGGCGTGCTGATGCTTCCGGTGATCTATATTTTTGCCAAGCTGCTGCTGAAAAAGACAAAATACGCAGCGTTTGCCGCAATTTTATTTGCCGCGGATTTTATGCATTTTGCGCAAACGAGGATCGGAACAATCGACAGCTACAGCATTCTCTGGATTATGCTGATGTATCTGTTCATGTATCTGTTTACGCAAACAAATTTCAACAAACAAAAGATTTCCAAGGCGCTCATACCGCTTGCGCTTTCCGGGGTGTTTTTCGGGATCGGTGCGGCAACAAAATGGCTATGCATGTATGCAGGGGCAGGGCTTGCTGTGATATTCTTTATGACTCTTTATAAGCGCTATAAGGAATATCAATATGCCAAAGAAACGGGATCAGCAGAATATGAGACGCTTGTGAAAAACTTTAAATGGAATGTCGTGTTGATTCTTGCATGGTGTGTGCTGTTTTTCATTGTGATCCCCGTGGTGATTTATCTGGCTTCTTATTATCCCTACACCATCGTCACGCAGGGCAACGCATACGATTTGACAAAGATTTTGGGTAACCAGTCTTATATGCTGAATTATCACTCCCTGCTTGATCCGGACAAGGTTCATCCGTTTGCATCCATGTGGTATAGCTGGCCCGCGGATGTTCGCCCAGTGCTGTTCTTTAACGGGCATAACGATATAAACGGCACGGTTTCCACACTTTCTACAATGGGCAATCCATTGCTCTGGTGGTCGGGCATGGTTGCATCTGTTTGGCTGATCGTAGATTCCGCGCGCGGAAAGCATCGCAATTATGGCGTGACCTTTACGGCAATTGCCGCGCTCTCACAGTTTATACCGTGGTGGTTTATCTCAAGGGAAGTATTTATCTATCACTATTTTGCGACGGTGCCATTCCTGATTATTCTGGTGGTTTACTGGCTGAAAAATATAGAGAGCGATTTTAAATACGGAAAACAATTCGGCTGGATCTTTGTGGCAGCCTGCATTGCGATGTTTATTGCGTTTTATCCTGTGATTACAGGAATTCCTTTCAACAAGGAGTATGTTGACGGACTCAGATGGCTTCCCACATGGCCGTTCTATGGTTGATACAGAAGAGGTGGCATAAATGCTTGCAAAAGCGCTGAGCTTTGGCTTAAAGGGAATAGATGGATACCCTGTGCTCGTTGAGGCCGATGTTTATAACGGCCTGCCGAGCTATGAGCTGGTGGGGCTTCCTGACATGGCAGTGAAGGAATCCAAGGAACGGGTGCGCAGCGCGGTCAAAAATTCAGGCTTTGAGTATCCCGCCAAGCGGATTACGGTCAATCTCGCACCGGCAGACCTCAGAAAAGAAGGGCCGATGTATGACCTTGCCATTGCGGTCTGCTTACTCGCCGCGAGCGGGCAGGTGAATCCTGAACTTTTGAAATTTATGGTTTTGTTTGGAGAGCTGTCGCTGAACGGAGACGTGCGCCCTGTAAACGGAATCCTGCCCATGGTGATTGAAGCGCGAAAACGCGGATTCAATTTGATGGTTGTGCCGCAGGACAACGCGCAGGAAGCCAGCTATATCAAAGACATCAAGCTTCTGCCGATCAGTCATTTATCACAGCTGACAGCAATTTTAAATAAAGAGAAAAAGCCTGATTTTTATCCTGCCGGCGATTGGAAACCGACTGGCGAAGCTGCTCGCACGGAAATTGATTTTAAAGACATTAAGGGACAGGAAAAAGCCAAACGCGCCATTGAGATTGCGGCGGCGGGCGGACATAATATTTTGCTCATCGGACCTCCGGGCTCCGGCAAAAGTATGCTTGCAAAAGCGCTGCCTGGAATTTTGCCTGATTTCACGTTTGAAGAAGCGCTGGAAGTGACAAAAATACATTCTATTGCAGGCGAGCTGCATAGCCGTAACAGGGAAATGGTGAGCGCGCGTCCATTTCGCAGTCCGCATCACACTGCGTCCGCAGTGTCCATCACGGGCGGCGGGGCAAAAAGCAGGCCGGGGGAAATCAGTCTTGCGCATAGCGGCGTTCTTTATTTTGATGAATTGCCCGAGTTTCACCGCGATATTTTGGAGGCGCTGCGTCAACCGCTGGAAGATGGCGTTATCTCTATTTCGCGCGCAAACCTTAAGGTAAGCTATCCGGCGGATTTTATGTTTGTGGCATCTATGAATCCTTGCCCGTGCGGCAATTTTGGTTCGGAAGACGTGGAATGCAGATGCAGCGCGAATCAGATTTACAGATATCTGGGGAAGATATCCGGACCGCTTCTTGACCGCATCGATTTGCATGTGGAAATGGGAAGGGTAGGATATGATGCAATCCACGGCGAAAGGGAGCAGGAATCGTCACAGGTTGTACGGGCGCGTGTGAATACCGCCCGCAAACGGCAGGTGGAGCGCTACAAAAATTTAGAGAAATATTGCAACGCCCAATTAACATCCTCACAGTTAAAAGAATATTGCGCTGTGGATAGCGAAGCGCAGGCGCTTTTGAAGAGCGCTTACGAGAGGCTTGGTCTGAGTGCGCGAAGCTATACGCGCGTGCTTTTGACTGCAAGAACAATTGCGGACCTTGAGGAAAACTCAGAGGTCTGCGCCGCGCATGTGGCGGAGGCTATCCAATACCGATCGCTTGACCGTAAGTATTGGGGAAACATACTGGACTAAAATCGAAAGTCAACAGTTTGGGAATACATAGGGCGAAAAACCCTGAAGAATAAATTTATCACAATATAAGGCGGTAAAAATGCATGAAAGATGTCTATGAAAATCCTTTGATCACCAGATATTCCAGCAAAGAAATGGCGCATATCTTCTCGGACGACATGAAATTCAAAACATGGCGGAGGCTGTGGATTGCGCTGGCACAGGCAGAACACGAAATGGGACTTCCGATTTCACAGGAACAAATCGATGAACTGAAGGCACACGCCGAAGACATCAATTATGACGTCGCTTTGGCGCGGGAAAAAGAAGTGCGCCACGATGTGATGTCTCATGTCTACGCCTATGGCGTCCAATGCCCCAATGCCAAGGGAATCATTCATTTGGGAGCGACAAGCTGCTATGTTGGGGACAACACCGACGTGATCGTGATGGACAAAGCGCTTGACCTGATTGAATTGGAGCTTGTAAACGTCATCGCCCGCCTCAAGGAATTTGCAACCAAATATAAAGATTTGCCCACACTCGGCTTCACACATTATCAGCCTGCGCAGCTGACCACGGTGGGCAAGCGTGCTACGCTTTGGATGCAAGACCTTATGATGGATTATGAACAGCTTCTTTTTGTAAAATCACAGATGAAATTGCGCGGCGTAAAAGGGACAACCGGAACGCAGGCAAGCTTTTTGACTCTTTTTGAGGGCGATGCAAACAAGGTAAAAGAGCTTGAGCAAAAGGTTGCGCAAAAGCTTGGATATGATAAAGTATTTGCAGTGACAGGGCAAACCTATCCGCGTAAGCTGGACAGCCTTGTCGTTGACCTGCTCTCTTCCATTGCGCAAAGCGCGTATAAATTTGCAAACGATTTGCGCCTTTTGCAAAATCTCAAGGAAGTGGAAGAGCCGTTTGAGAAAAAACAGATCGGCTCGTCTGCCATGGCGTATAAGCGCAATCCCATGCGCTCTGAGCGCATTTGCTCTCTGGCGCGTTATGTGATCAGTATGGCGTCAAGCCCTGCAATCACGGCCTCTACACAGTGGTTTGAGCGGACGCTGGACGACAGTGCAAACAAACGGCTAGTGATTCCGCAGGCATTTATGGCGCTTGATGCTGTTTTAAACATTTATTTGAACGTAACGAGCGGACTTGTGGTATACCCTAAGGTTATTGCTAAGCGTGTAAACGAAGAGCTTCCATTTATGGCAACGGAAACAATTTTGATGGACGCCGTAAAGCGCGGAGGAGACCGGCAGGAGCTGCATGAAAAGATTCGTGAATATTCGATGCAGGCAGGCGCGCGCGTGAAAGAGGAAGGCAGAAGCAACAATCTGATCGAGCT
>CAZQDA010000041.1:19748-23275 GCA_964592155.1 uncultured Christensenella sp. | reverse complement strand
AGGAAACGAGGCAATTGCGGAAGCGGCAATCAAGGCCGGATGCACGCATTTTTTCGGTTACCCGATCACGCCTCAAAATCAGATTCCTGAGTATATGTCAAAACGCATGCCCCAGATTGGCGGGACGTTTATTCAGGCGGAAAGCGAAGTATCGGCCATCAATATGGTGTATGGAGCGGCGGGCGCAGGCGCGCGCGTAATGACGTCCTCTTCTTCGCCCGGAATCAGCTTAAAGCAGGAGGGAATCAGCTACATCGCTTGTGCGCAGCTGCCCTGCCTGATTGTGAACATCATCCGCTCAGGACCCGGACTTGGCGGGATTCTGCCGTCGCAGGGAGATTATTTTCAGGCGACAAAGGGCGGCGGCCACGGCGATTACCGTCTGGTGGTGCTTGCGCCGTCAAGCGTGCAGGAAGCGGCGGACATGGTGGCGGAAGGCTTTGACATCGCGGATCAGTACCGGATTCCGGTCATGATTCTGGGGGACGGCATGATCGGTCAGATGATGGAGCCGGTCGCGTTCAAGGAGACAAAAGGGCGTGAGCTGCCGGAAAAGACATGGGCGGCAAACGGCTGGAAAGATAAATCCCGCAAGCGCAACGTGGTGAATTCACTGTATATCGAGGCGGAAGCGATGAAGGAAGTCAATGACCAGCTTCAGGCGAAATATGCGGAAATCACGAAGAACGAGACGCGCGTACAGGAATACATGACGGACGACGCGGATTATATTATTACGGCATTTGGCACGACGGCGCGTATCGCCAAGAACGCGGCTGTGAAGCTGCGCGAAATGGGAATTAAGGTTGGCGTGATCCGTCCGGTTACCCTGTGGCCGTTCCCGTCGCAGGCATATGCCAAAGCGGCGGAGCGCGTGAAAGGAATGCTTTGTGTGGAAATGAACACGGGGCAGATGATCGAGGATGTGAAGCTTGCGGTAAACGGCAAGGTTCCGGTTGCGTTCTACGGCACGACGGGCGGATTTATTCCCACACCGGACGCGATTGTGGACGCTCTGAAAAAATTGAAGGAGGGCAAATAATCATGGCCAAAGTATTTCAGAAAACAAAAATGCTGACAGACGTGCCCTTCCATTATTGCCCGGGCTGCACCCATGGCATCATTCACAGGCTGGTGGCGGAGTGCATTGAGGAGCTTGGGCTCGAAGATAAGACGGTGGGCATCGCGCCGGTTGGCTGCGCGGTGTTTGCCTATAATTATTTTAACTGTGACATGATGGAAGCGGCCCACGGCAGAGCGCCGGCGGTTGCAACAGGCATCAAACGCACGTGTCCTGAGGATTTGGTGTTTACCTATCAGGGAGACGGAGATTTGGCGTCGATCGGTACGGCGGAAATCGTACACGCGGCGGCAAGAGGGGAAAAAATCACAGCGATTTTTGTAAACAACGCAATTTATGGCATGACAGGCGGCCAGATGGCTCCCACTACGCTGGTGGGTCAGGTGACGACGACCTCTCCTTATGGCAGAAACGCGGATACGCAGGGCAAGCCTGTACGCATGGCAGAAATGCTCGCGACACTGGACGGCGCATATTACATCGAGCGCACCTCTGTACATGATGTGCCCAATATTATAAAAACCAAAAAAGCGATTAAAAAAGCGTTTGAGTGTCAGATGGAGGGAAAAGGTTTCTCTATGGTGGAAATCCTCTCCACATGCCCGACAAACTGGGGCTTAAATCCGTCTGAATCTTTGGGATGGCTGAAGGAAAACATGATTCCGCAGTATCCTCTGGGCGTAACGAAGGAGGGCAAGTAATCATGACAGAACAGATTATTTTAGCCGGGTTCGGCGGACAGGGCGTATTGCTTGCGGGACAGATTATCGCATATGCGGGCATGAATGAAGGAAAGAATGTTTCGTGGCTGCCATCTTACGGCCCTGAGATGCGTGGAGGAACTGCTAACTGCAACGTAGTGGTATCTGATGAAGAGGTCGGTTCTCCGGTTGTGGTGGAGGCGGACTGCGTACTGGTGATGAACCGTCCGTCCCTTGAAAAGTATGAAAAGGATTTGAAGCCGGGCGGATTGCTGCTGATGAACTCCGACCTGATTGAGATCGAACCGACGCGCAGCGATGTGAAAGTGATCAAGGTTCCCGCTAATACCCTTGCGGAAAAGGTGGGAAGCGTAAAGGCCGCAAACATGGTGATGCTTGGCGCATACAACGCATGTGCGAACGTGGTGGACAACAAAACCATCATTGACTGCCTTGCTAAAATTATGGGTGAGAAAAAGGCACATCTCATTCCCATGAATGAGCAGGCTCTTGAAGCGGGCGCGCAGGCCGCGAAATAACAGGTAAATCAAAAAACGGTTTTCCGCATGGGAGAACCGTTTTTTTTGTGAGAAAAATTTGTTGACGGGTATGAAAAAGCGCTGCCGCAATTTGCGGCAGCGCTTTGCAATTCCTAGTGCCAGCTCAACCTTCCGCAGGAGGCTCCGGATCTGGAACGGGATCGGGAACCGGTGAAGGAGTCGGAGCTGGCGAAGGATTGGGCTTCGGAGTTGGATTTTGCGTAGGTGCGGGGGGAGGAGTGGGCGTGGCCTCCGGCGTAGGGGTAGGAAGCGCGATATGCGCACCGTCGCAATCCGTGGACGGATCGCCTCCGCCGACAAAATAACCGCCCTCGCCGAGCACAGGATCGGAAGCCCCGATGCCCGCCGTACCGCCGCCATACCATTTGGCATAGGGAGAGCCCTCAGGGAACACGCGCCCGCCGCTGAGAGAGTACGCATACGCAGGATCGCATAAGCCGTCCACAAACCGTTTGCCGGATAGGCCGCACATGGTCACGCTCACATAAGTACACTGGTCGCAAACCTCCGTAGGTTCGTCGCCATTGGCGATCCATCCTGTAAAAGTGGAGCAGCCGCTTCCGGGCTTTAAGCCGGAATACTGACATACGGTGGCCTGTGTATTGATATTATAATCCTCAGGTGAACCGTCAATGATCGCCTTATCGTTCAAGCCTTCGTGGATTTTTTCCATATAATCTTTCCATAACGGCGCAGCAACGCCACCGCCAAAATATCTGCCAATTGGTTTATTTAAATCATGCCCCACCCAGACCATAGAAGTATAATAGGGAGTATAGCCTGCGAATGTCACGCCCTTGTGATCGCCGACCGTGCCGGTTTTGCCCGCGGTGGTCATGCCATCCAGTCGCGCGGGTTTTCCGGTGCCTTCTCTGGCTGCCTCTACCAGTACGTCGGTGAGCATATAGGCGGTGGACTGCTTGAACGCCTCGTGGATATCACGATCCTGTCCATCCGAAGTCATATCGATGATCACATTGTTGTTGGCGTCGAGCACCTTGGTAAAGGATACCGGCTGGCGGTATTCGCCCTTATTGGCAATAGCCGCGTAGGCTGCCGTCATTTGAATGGGCGTTACCTCGGAACCGCCGAGCGCGAGTCCCACGCCTGTGGGCGTGATGTTTTCATCCGGGATACCCAGCTTATGCAGATATTCCACTGACGTATTAATCGTGACATAATCCA
>CAZQDA010000041.1:0-19648 GCA_964592155.1 uncultured Christensenella sp. | reverse complement strand
GCGCCATAACCGGTGTCAAACGCCGGACCATAGACGGCAATCGGTTTCATGGAGGAACCGACGGGCATGCCGGAATTAGCGCGATTGATGCTGCGCTTAATGGTAGGCTCGTCGCGCGAACCGACGATGGCGACGAGATAGCCTGTGGAATTGTCGATGACTGCCGCGGCAGACTGCGGCTGCTGCGTTACATTGCCCGCTTCGTCCGTGGTCTCCGTGGAAACGCCTTTGGGCAGCTTGGGATAGCCGTCGTATTCGGACAGCGACGTTTGCACCTTGTCCTGAATGCCAGGATCAATCGTGGCATAAATTTTGTAGCCGCCGGTGCGCAGTTCCTGATCCACCTTTTGGCGGTTGGCTTTCGTATCCTCAAGCCCCTCCTTTTGCAGCAGGGCTGTCTGTACGTCGTAAATCATGTACTCCACAAAATGCGGATAGGGATACAGCGCATTGACAGGAGATTTTTCGAGTATATTCATCTCCGCTTTCCAGGTGTCAAGATAGCCCTCTTTCAACACTTTGGGCGTTGCGCCCGGCGCGGAAGCAAGATATTCGGAGCTGGGAATCATGACCTCATTATATTGTTCTTCGCTGATCATGCCCGCCCAATACATACGCTCCGCGATGATGTTCATGCGGTTGATGAGCTCGGGCAGATAGGTCGGGTGAAGCTCCGCGGAATAGGTGGCTGTGCGCGGGTTATAACGCGTTGGGTTTTTCGTGATTGCCGCAAGGCAGATCATTTCCCGCAGATTAAGCTGAGAAAGGTCCTTGTTAAAATAATCCTTTGCCGCCGCTTTCACGCCATAAACGGTGCCGCCCAGCGGGATTGCATTGAGATAGGCCTGCAGTATTTCATCCTTGGTATAGTTTTTTTCAAGCTCGGTGGCAAGATACGCCTCCTGAAGCTTGCGTTTATAGGACTGCTCGTTGGTCAGCATGGTATTTTTGATGAGCTGCTGCGTAATGGTACTGGCGCCTTCTGTTTTTCCGTCGGAAACATTGGAAACGAATGCGCCCAAAAGACGGCGATAATCCACGCCGTTGTGCTCTTTAAAGCGGATATCCTCCACGGCGATGACCGCATTTTGCAGGTCTACAGGAATTTCTTCCAAAGAAGCGACATCGCGGTTTTCAAGCCCCGTATAGGTGGCCAGCTCCGTGCCGTCTTCATAATAAATCCTTGAATTCTGCCCCTGATCGTCCAGCTTGGAAACATCAAGCTCCGGCGTGGTGCCAAGATAGGCGTTCGCTACGCCCAGCAGCGAACCAAAGCCAATGGCAACCACAAGAATGATTGCCACAAAGGAAAGCTTTACCGTGGTGAGGATGACCCCCAGCACAAAGTTAGGCTTTTTCTCTCTGGATTTGAAAATCGATTTGGGCTTGCCCATAACCGGAAGGGGCTGCGTTTCCCCCTTTTGCTTGGACGACAGCTTTTCCGTGCTCTTTTTAAGAGGGGGCATTGCCTTTTTGTTTTTCAAAGGAGGGGGCGTGAACTGTTTGGTCAGATCGTCCGTAAAGACGACGGTTTCCTCACTTGCCTTATCCTGCGGTTTTTTCAAAAAGGATGTTTCCTTTAAAACGGGCTCCTTTTTGGAAGCGGGTTTTAAAGGTTTTTCGGCAGCTATTTTTTTCGCTTTTTTCTCAGCGGAATCAGTCTGCGCCTTTGAAACAGAAGATTTTACCTTATCGCCGGTTTGCTGGAAAAAGCCTTTTACTTTATCTCCAACCGCTTTGGCTTTATCGCCAAAATGATTTGTCATATCTTTTTTGTCCTTTTCAGGAGCCATAATAACGAGTACCTCCATCGCATGGCATCCATGCTCACATATAGAAACATATTACCACAAACAGGTCTGCAAATAAATGTTTTTCACAAATTATTTACATCTCTTAAAGGCATGAAGCAGCATGGAAAAAGGAAATAAGGCGCAATAATCAAGCTGCAAACAAAATATCAAAGGAAAACAGAGGGAAACTTTTTTTGAAAATATGAGGAGAACAGGTGTAGTTGAAAGTTTACAAGAAAGTCAAGTTATGGTACTATCGTACAGTAGAAATTAGTTTTGAGGTGAAAAAGATGTCCGGACATTCCAAATGGTCAACAATTAAGAATAAAAAAGGAAAAGCCGACGCGGCGCGCGGGAAGGTCTTTACCAAGATCGGCAGGGAGATTGCCGTTGCGGTAAAGCTTGGCGGGAGCGACCCCGCTTCCAATTCGCGCCTGAGGGACTGCATTGCAAAGGCAAAGGCGAACAACATGCCAAACGACAACATTACGCGCTCCATCAAGAAGGCGGCGGGTGAGCTTGGCAATATCAATTATGAAGAACTGACGTATGAAGGATACGGAATCGGCGGTGTGGCGGTGATTGTCGAGACGATGACAGACAACAAAAACCGCACGGTTGGCGAGGTGCGCCACGCGTTTGATAAGTTTGGCGGTTCGATGGGAACCAATGGCAGCGTGTGTTTTCTGTTTGATAAAAAAGGCGTGATTGTGATTGACGAGCAGGCGGGGGATGAGGACGCGGTGATGGAAGCGGCGCTTGAAGCGGGCGCAGAGGATTTCGCGGCGGAAGACGGCGCTTACGAGATCACGACGGCACCTGAAGATTTTTCAGCGGTGCGCGAGGCGCTTGAAGCTGCGGGGTATGAATTTCTTTCCGCAGAGCTCGATATGGTGCCGCAAACGTCGGCCACCCTTGACGCGGAGCAGCAGGTGAAGTTCGAAAAGATGCTGGATATGCTCGAGGACAACGACGATGTGCAGAACGTCTATCATAATGCGGAGCTGCCCGACGAAGAATAAGGTGAATGACGCTGAAAGCGTCAGAGAGGGCACTCTGGGGTGTGAGTCGCTGGCACGCCCCATGCAAGGCTTTCCCAAGAATCAAGTGCGCAGCACGCAGATGAGTGGGTGAAAGCTACTGCTGCGGAGTTGCCCGACGAGGAATAGAAAAGCCGTGCTCTTTGGATCAAAGAGGGTAAGGCATAGATGACGGGAATGGGTTGCGCATTTGCGTGAATCGGGTTATAATGAAATAAGAAGTTGGAAAAGGCAAGCGCGGGCGGCGATCGTCCGGTTTTGCATAACAGCAGAAAAGTCTTTTGCAATCAGGAATTTGCACTGTAATAGTGCAAATGGTACAGATGTAAGATTTAAAGAGAAACGGTTCCGAAGGGAGAGATGCAGATGGATATTGCAGCGGTAAGTACGGCAATGAGCGCGGCTGCGACGCAGCAGGCGGTGAGCATTGCGGTGCAGAAAAATGTGCAGGGTTTCACAGAGCAGATTGCTTCCGAATTGATCGCCATGCTGGATGTGGGAAGTTCGCCGCATCAGGTGGATATCGAAGTATAATCAAGAGAAACAAAGAGGGAACCGGCAGGTTCCTTTTTTGATGAGCGGGAAAATGTGAACAAAGTTTAAAAAATGCGCGCGAAACACTCAAAAGGGCGTATTTTTTTTATGAAAAGTGGAAACCGCTCTTTTTTGATGATATAATACTTCTATGTTTGGATATATTGTGCCACAGGTAAGCGAGCTTAAGGTGCGTGAGTTTGAATTATACCGCGCGTATTACTGCGGACTGTGCAAGGCGCTCAAGCAGGAATACAGAAAAAATGCAGTGCTGAATTTTGACAGCGTTTTTTTATATCTGCTTGCGGATGGACTGCGCGCAGAGGCGGGAAGCGTGCAGCCATGCAGATGCGGGCTGCATCCGGTGAAAAAGCGCAGGGCGATTTTGACTCCAGCGGCAACCTATGCGGCTGATGTGAATATATTGATGGCATATTTCCAGATAGAGGACAATTTGCGCGACGGAAAAAAGGGAATGCGTCTGGCACGCGCTTTTTTTCGGAATGCGTCAGAAAAGGCGGCGCAGAGGCACCCCGCGATTGTGGAAACCGCGCGCAGCACGATTGACGGGCTGTGTGAGCTTGAAGAAGCGAAATCTGCAAATACTGACGCAGCCGCGCATTCTTATGCGCAGCTTTTGGGCAGGGTATTTGAAGACGCGGATGTTTTGCAGTCGCACATACTGCACGATCTTGGCTACAGCCTCGGAAGATGGGTTTATCTCATCGACGCGGCGGACGATTGGGAGCAGGATGCAAAGAGCGGCAATTATAATGTATACCTGAATCGATATGGAAGCCCCAGTCAGGAGGCAAAGGATCAGATCAAAAAAAGCTTGTTTTTTACACTGGCGCAGGCAGCCGAAGAGCTTGAGCGGCTTACGCTCTACAGGAATCGGGAGATTTTGAAAAATATCATTTACCTGGGCTTGCGGGCGCAGACCGAAGCAGTTCTTTCGGACGGCCACAGGCTGGCGATACCGGTCCATGAATAAAAAGCAAAGGAAGCTATATGAATCCATATGAGGTGCTCGGCGTTTCTGAAAACGCCACAGAAGACGAAATCAAGTCGGCCTACCGAAAACTGGTCAAGAAATATCATCCGGACAGGTTTGCAAACGATCCGGAAAAGCAGGCGGCGGCAAGCGAGAAGCTAAAGCAGATCAACGCGGCTTATGATATGGTTACGAAGATCAAGCAGGGAAACTACAGTTATCAATCCAATTCGCCTGAGTTTGCCTCCATTCGTATGTCGATCCAGAGGGGCGACCTTGTGGGGGCGGAGGCCATGCTCAACCGCATGCGGGAGCGCCCGGCGGAGTGGCATTTTTTGATGGGAATTGTGCTCATGCGCCGTGGATGGTATGACGGGGCGGCGGAGCATTTTAACATTGCCTATCAGATGGAGCCAACCAACCACGAGTATGAGCAGGCGATGCGGGCGATGTCGCAGACGACGGGTATGTATATGGATTTTGGAGACGGAGAGGGAACGGATAACTCGCGGCGCATGATGGGCATTTGCACCACCTGCCTGTGCGTGGGCTGCATTGGAAGCAGCTTTTGTTGCCGTAGCCCCCTGCTTTGTTGCATATAAACGAGGATAGCAGATGAAAAGTTACAGAGGACGAGCCAGCAGAACCAATAAAGCAAGCATGGTTGTGATGTTTGCCGCGCTTACGCTTTTGTTTGTATTTTTAGCGAACATTGTGCCGTTCGGGCGCATCACGCTTTATTTTGTCGCATCCGTTTTTGTGATGGGGATTGCAATGGAGCGCATGACGCTGAGTTCGATTATTGTTGTGGTCGCGGTTTTATTTCTGGGATTTTTGATGGTTCCGGTAAAGGCGGGGATGCTGCCTTACCTGTTCTTTTTTGGACACTATGGAATTTTTAAATATTTCGTGGAGACAGACCGCAGAGGCGCGAGTGGCATGGTGATGAAGCTTGTTTATTTTAATATCGGCGCGGTATTGATTTATTTTCAGGGCGGAGGCTGGCTCACCGAGCAAATTCCGTTGGACATCCCGTGGTGGGGACTGTTGATCGCGGGCGAGCTTGCGTTTTTGCTGTACGACTGGATTTTCACCAAGGTTGCGGTATGGTATTATGGCTCGTTGCGCAACCGCCTACTGAGCACCGGAACTTTTTAAAGACGGGTTGCGGGCGCGGTCCTGCTCCGGCTTTCAGTGATATTCCCCTAAAAAACAAGGAGAGGCTTTATGGAAGCAGCTTATGAAGTAGTTGCATATGCATTGCGGTACTGGTTTATCGCGGCGGTTCTTGTGATATTGATTGCCGTGATTTATATTTCCTATAAAGAATATCAGCAAAAGAAATTTGTGATGAGTGAAATCAGCCAGTTTGGAGGATATGCCAAGATTATTGGCGGGCCGGAAGATTTTATTGGCGACCGGTTTGGGCTGCGTGAAGAAAATACGATTGGCAGCAGCCAGAATTGTGATATCGTGATACCGGACAGGACAGTGAGCCCCAATCACGCGATCATTTTTAAGGACGGGGACGATTACTATCTAAGACCCATGGAAAAAGCGCCCACCACGATTAACGGCAGGCGCGCGGTAAACACGCATAAGCTGAAAACAGGGGACGCGATGTCCTTTGGAGATGTGCAGATGCGTATCTACTTTAAGAGAACGAGGATAGGAAATGATCATTAGAAGATTCGGCGCGGGGATTATCCTTGCGTTCATGATACTGTTTTTATTGTCCGGCATGTTCCTGCTTGCGTTTTCCGGCGGGGCGCTGGACATGCAGGCAATCATACTGGGAAGCGTATTTGCGGCGTTTGTGCTCGTGCAATACAATGTCTTAAAAGCGATATTCAAGCATTTGGAACGGTTTACGCTGCTCATCGCGGATTTTATGTGCATCATCAGCCTTGTGATTCTATACCGCTTAAATCCGGAAACCGCGACCAAGCAGTTCATCTGGATTTTGATTGGCAACGTATGTATGATTGCGGCGATGCTCGTGATTAAAAAGGCGCATGATTTTGGAAAAATCAATTACATCTTTATGATTCTCGCAATTGGAATGTTGGGAATTACGCTCGTTTTTGCGCAGGTGACCAACGGCGCGAAAAACTGGATCGATATTGGGCCGTTCCGCTTCCAGCCAAGTGAATTTGTAAAGATACTGTTTTTGGTGGTGACCGCGTATTTTCTTTCGTCGCGGGATCGAAAACGCGATATGTGGCCTTACTTTGTCTTTACCATTGCATGCGTGGGGTGCCTCGTGCTTGCGCGGGATTTGGGTGCGGCGTTGCTGTTTGCCGGCACCTTCCTGATTGCCTTTTATGCGGCGACAGGGAGTCTGGGGATCACGCTGGGCGCAACTGCGGCGTTTGCGGGCGGGGCGTTTTTAAGCTATAAGATGTTTACGCACGTCAGGACGCGCGTGGAGGTATGGCAGGATCCGTGGGCAACCTATGACGGAAAAGGATATCAGATTGTGCAGGGGCTGCTGGCCATTGCGAGCGGCGGGCTGCTGGGAACAGGGCTTGGCCTTGGAATGCCGACTGTGATCCCTGCGAAAACGACGGACTATATCTTTGCGTCCATTGCCGAAGAATTTGGGATTATCGTAGCGATTGGATTGATTGCGCTGTATCTTGTATTTATCATCCGCGGTATTTTGATTGCCATGGACGCGCGGAAAAAATTTTACAAGCTGCTCGTGTTCGGCTCGACGGTGATGCTTTCGCTGCAAAGCTTTATTATCATTGGCGGCGTGATCAAGCTGATTCCTCTGACGGGAATTACGATGCCGTTTGTCAGCTATGGAGGCAGCTCTATGCTTGCGTCCATGATGCAGCTTGGCATCATCGAGGGCGTTGCGCTCAAGAACGGCGAATATGAAGAGGCGGAGCTTGCGGAGATGGGAGGCGGCGTAGAATGAAAAAGCCAGTGAACATCAAAAAGAATATGCGCGCGATGCTTGCCGTTTTCTGTTGCCTGTTTGTGCTGCTCGGCTCTTATTTGCTCTATTCCACGGTGGTTTACGGTGATCAGTGGTTTACCACGCCGTTTAATCCGCGTATTTCGGCAAGCAAAAACATTGAAAACGCGGGTGCGATTTATGACCGCAACGGCATACCGCTTGCTTATACGGAAAACGGAAAGCGTAATTATGCGGAGAGCGAAGATATGCGTCGCGCGGTCAGCCATATTGTGGGTGATGTTTACGGAAAATCGCAGGGGGCGGAGACATATTTTGCAAAATACCTGTATGGCTATGACCAGAATGTTTTAGATAAACTTAACAGCGCGCAAAGCGGTCAAAAGGGCGGGGACGTTTACCTGACCATCGATGCGGATTTGTGCGAATATATTTATGATAATATGAATACAAAGCCGGGTGCGGTGGTGCTCATGAATTATGAGACGGGCGAAATTCTGGCGAGCGTAAGCAAGCCGACCTTCGATCCCTATACGGCAAAGGAAGACACGGACGAAGAAGGCGCGAAGTTTATCAACCGCGTGACGCAGGGCAAATATCCGCCCGGCTCCACCATGAAAATCGTGACGACTGCGGCGGCGATCGAGAACGGCGTGACAGACCTTGAAATCGACTGCACCGGCGAGGCGATCATTGAAGGGCAGAAAATTACCTGCCCAAAGAATGGCGGGCACGGACACGTCGGTCTGGAAAGCGCGTTTGAAAAGTCGTGTAATATTTATTTCGGAGAGCTGGCAGTGAAGCTGGGAGACAGCGCGATGCTCAAGACTGCGGATGAATGCGCGTATAATTTCAATTTTAAATTTCCGGATTTTATGCTGTATAACAGCCAGTTTAATGTATCCGGCAATAAAGGCGACCTTGCCTGGGCGGGCATCGGACAATATGAGGATTTGATTACCCCCATGCACAACATGATGATTTCGGCGGGCGTGGCAAACGGCGGCACCATTATGCAGCCCAATACGCTCAAGGATGTGAAGTACGGCGGCACGAGCTCTTTCCAATATCAGGCAACGCCGTTCCGTGACATTATGCCGCAGGACGTTGCCGCACAGATCGCCGCGTATATGCGCAATACGGTGACAAGCGGCACGGCAACCAGCGCGGACATCGGCGTGGCTTCCGTGGCCGGAAAAACAGGCACGGCGGAGTATGTGAATGCTGAAACGGGGCAGGTGGATAACCATTCGTGGTTTGTAGGATTTGTGGAAGACTCTGCGCATCCGCTGGCGATTGCCGTGATTGGCGAGGGCGGCGGATTCGGCTCCGCTTATGCAACGCCGCTGGCAGGAAACATTTTGGAACATGCGATTAATATGGGATATTAAGTGTGTACCATAAAGAATAGTACGCTGTGAAAACGGCATTATACTGGGAATTTATGATGAACGAGTTAAGCGATGGGCTGCAAAAGAAAATAAAGAACCTGCCGCAGAATCCGGGCGTATATATTATGCGCGACAAGGATGCGAAGGTGATTTATGTGGGCAAAGCGCGGGTTTTAAAAAACCGCGTCAGCCAATATTTCCGTAAGGAAGCACAAAAATATGCCAAAGTTGCGGCAATGGTTTCCAACATTGCCGATTTTGAATACATCATAACGGACACTGAGATGGAAGCGCTGATTTTGGAGTGCAACCTGATCAAAAAATATCGTCCGTATTACAATATTCTTTTAAAGGACGACAAGCAGTTTCCCTATGTGCGTGTGGATTTAAACGAACCGTTTCCGCGCGTCACTGTGGTGCGCAAGGTGCAGGAGGACGGCGCGAAGTATTACGGGCCGTTTATTGCGGCGCATGTGATCCGTGACGTTTTGGATCAGGTGTACAAGCTGTATCCGCTGCGCAGCTGCAAAAACGATATTCCGCGCATGATTGCGCGGGGGGAGCGGCCCTGTCTCAATTACGAAATGGGACGGTGCATCGGGCCGTGTACAGGCAGAGTATCGGCGGAGGAATACGACGAGCTGGTAAAGGAAGTGATTGGCGTCGTATCCGGAAGCAACCAGAAAATACGCAAGGAGCTCGTGCGCAAGATGAACGAGGCTTCTGAACACATGAATTATGAGCAGGCGGCGCTGTTGCGCGACAGGATCGCGCTCATAGACCGGATTCGTGAAAAGCAGCGCGCGGGATTCCCAAACCTTGACGACAAAGACGTTTTTGCAGTGGAAAAAGGACTTAAAAACGCTGTCGTGCAGGCATTCTTATTTCGTGATGGAAAGCTGCTTTACGCGCACAAGTATTATTTTGACTATGAGGGAGAACCGCTTTCAGAGATGATGGGCGGCTTTTTGCAACAATATTATGCGGAAAAAAGCGGGATTCCCAAGCACATCTATACGCTGCCGCGCCCAGATGACTGCGAGTTGCTGGAGGAATGGCTCAGCGCCAAGCGCGGCTCTAAGGTAGAGATCAAAGAGACGATGCGCGGGGATAACCGCAAGCTTGCGGAACTGGCGCAAAAGAATGCGAAAGACGCGCTCAAGATCAAGGAGGGAATGCAGGCGCAACGCGAAGCCGCGGCGGGAAACCTGGCGGCGGCGCTGGGTCTTGATGCGGAGCTTTCGCGCATCGAGTGTTATGATATTTCCAACACGCAGGGCACAAACAATGTATCCTCCATGGTTGTTTTTACGAATGGCAAGCCGGACAGGAAAAAATATCGCCATTTCAAGATCAAAGGCTTTGAGGGAGCGAATGACTTTGCTTCGCTCAACGAGACGCTGGAACGGCGTTTGATGCGCGGGCTTAAGGGGGATGAAAGCTTTTTGCCCATGCCGGATTTGATCATCATTGACGGAGGAAAAGGACAGCTTTCCGCGGCGCGCGACGCGTTGTTTTCGTTTGGATGCGAAGAGATACCGATTGTCAGTCTGGCGAAAAAGCAGGAGGAAATCTTTGTGCCGGACAGGGAAGAGAGCATTCTTCTGAAGGTGGGAAGCCCTGAATTCCGGCTTGTGACAGGGATACGCGATGAAGCACACCGGTTTGCGATCACCTACCACAGAAAACTGCGCGAGAAGCGGCATCATACAGGCGAGCTTGACGGGATCGAGGGAATCGGCGATACGCGCAAACGCACGCTGCTCAAATTTTTCGGCAGCGTCAAACGGATCAAGGAGGCATCGCTCGAGGAGCTGAAGCTGGTGAAGGGCGTGCCGGAGCAGGTGGCGCAGAAGGTGTTTGAATATTTTCATGCGGAGCAATAGCACAGGATATCCTGCACAAAGCGTTATGATGCGTCCCTTAAAGCCGGATGTGGCCTTTTCGTACGACTGAAACCCATGAAATTTGCCATGCCCAGCGCTTGAAAGTTGGACGTTAAGTTCATTTATATAGCGACTGGCAGATGCTAGGTTTCCTTTCTTGCAAAGCCTTGTTTCCGGCAGTTTTTATGTTTGGAAATGTTTATTTAAGATTTGTTAACATATTATCTATAAAAACTGGTTATAATCAAGACAGAACAAAACAAGATCAGACAGGATCGATTGAGGAAGCGAATGATAAAGACCATTTTTGGAAAAATAATGCTGCTTTTTATGGCAATTATAATGATTGCGCTCGTGCTTTCCGGGCTGATGATGAGTCAGGTGATTCGCAGCGCGTATTTGGATGAAAGCCAGCAGCAAATGCTTTCCGTGGCAGAAGACATCAAAACGCAGGTCAAATATTATGCCAACAACTTTATTCCCATCGATCAGGTGACCGACCAGATGAAAGCAAAGGCAATTGCCAACGGCTATGCAATCTGGGTGGTGGACAGCGGTGGAACGCCGTGGCTGATTAACGATCCGAGCGGAAAAACAGTCGTGACGCAAGAGGATATCCAAAAATATTATGATAGCATGGTTCAAAAGCTCAATGAGGGATACGACGTAAGGGCGATCACCGAAGAGGCGAACGTGTTTAATACGCCGGTTCTTACGGTTGCTTCCCCTGTATTGCTGAGCGACAATATCGCGGGGTATGTCTTTATTCATAAGCAGCTTTATGAAATGGATCAGTCTTTGATGGCAATGTATCGCCAGATTATTCTTGCGGCTTGTATTTCCGCGGGACTTGGAATGATACTTACCTACATTTTTTCACGCAGCATGCTCCGTCCGCTCGGCGTGGTGACGCTGGGGGCAAAGCAACTGGCGAAGGGAGATTTTGACATTCATCTGCAAGTGAGCTCGAAGGACGAGATTGGCCAGCTTGCGGATACCTTTAACAGCGTGGCAAAGGATTTGAAGAAATATGAAGCGGCGCGCGAGAGTCTTGTGGCAAATGTTTCGCACGAGCTGCGCAGCCCGCTTACGTCTGTTCAGGGACTGGTGCAGGGGATTACGGACGGAACCATTCCGGCGGAGGACTCGAAGCACTATCTGGACGTTGTGCTGGACGAGACAAAACGCCTGAGCCTGCTGATTAACGAAATGCTTGATTTATCGAGGATAGAGTCGGGTCAATTTCCGATGGAAATGCAAAAAATTGATTTGAACGAGCAGATTTTGCGGGTGCTGCTTTCTTTTGAAAGCAAAATCACAGCGAAGAATGTGGATGTGCAGCTTGCGCTTACCGAACAGAAAGTATATATTCTTGCGGACGAGAACAGGCTGATACAGGTTTTGCACAATATTATTGAAAATGCGATCAAATTCGTGGGCGAGGGCGGTATGCTTAAAATAGCCACGGAGATTCAAAAAGAAACGGTTCTCGTGCATATTACAAATTCGGGGGACGTGATCCCCAAGGAGGATTTGCCCTATTTATTCGACCGCTTTTATAAGATCGACAAGTCTCACTCCCGCGAGAAGGAAGGAACAGGGCTGGGGCTTTCTATTGTGAAGAACATTCTAAAGGCGCACGGGCAAAAAATATGGGTGACTTCGAACAAAAAGGATGGAACGACCTTTACCTTTACGCTAAAAAAGGTTTAAAAAAGCGCTTTTGCCTGCACATTTCGCATTTCGCGGCATGTGCAGTTTTTTTTCGTGTTTTTTTGATAAGGGTATGCTATAATATAGTGCAATCACCTATTTCAATGATTCCAAATCAACAGGCAAGCAAAAGTTCCTACTTAAATTCTCAAGAGGGAACCTATTTTTGTTATTTTCACAAATAAATTATCGTAAAAAAATAAATCAGAACGACGGGATTGTCCGGAGGTGTCTTTCGCATGAAAAAATGGATTGGGAATCTGCGGCTCAGAAGTAAATTGATCTTGATTTTTGTGTTATTTTCTTTTATTCCTCTGATCATCATTATATTGTATTCATCAAACAGCAGCATTTTTGCAATGACAGACTTGGCAGCGTCTTATGCGACGGAGCAATTTGAAAAAACAAACGAAGAGATCAGGGAAGAAGTATTGAAAACCTCGATGGCGTTACTGGAAAAAAGATATGAGCCTGCCTTTATGGAAGCTTTGATTGGCAGCGTTGACGCGGAAAATCCGGAACTTCATACGGAGGGAAAGATTGTGGAGGAGCTGGAACAACTGATTGAGGAGCACGAAATGTTTGACTCTATTTATCTATATGCCGATACGGGTGATATTTTTACCTCACAGGTACTGGATCAGTTCGATGATTCCTACAGGCCATTACAAAGCCAGTGGTTTTTGGAGGCGACAGAGAGTGAGGATGCAGTTGTTTTTGTAAGGGCACACTATGATTTTCAAGGGCAGGTGAAATCGAAACGGGTATTTTCCTATGTGGTAAATATCAGAAAAAAGCTTGAGGATAGGGTTTTTGTAGCCACAATGGTTTGCAATGTGGCTGAATCTGAATGGATGAAAAAATATTATGGAAAACCGTATGGGGAAGACGTTTTGGTAACGGATCAAAACGGAGAGAAAATATTTACGATGAATAACCGGCTACGGGTTGATAACGCCTCCGTTCTTTTCCAGCCGGAAGTGACTTATGCACACAGTGGATACTCGTTTGATGAAATTGAAGGGGTTAACTATCTTGTGGTATGGGATGAATCGGCTTTGCCGAATACAAAGGTGATTAAAATAGAATCTCAGGAAGGGCTTGAGAAGAAAATATTCCAGATGCGCACAGGCGGTATTCTGATTGCGCTCATTGCGGGAGCAATATCGATTATTGCGCTGTTACTTCTTTCCAACAGTATTATAAGGCCGATTAACCGTCTGCGTATTTCCATCGCAAAAGCGCAGGAGGGCAAGCCGGATCACTCCCAAAAAGTATTTCACAAAGATGAAGTCGGTGAGCTTTCCAGACATTATTACATTATGATGGATAAAATACACGATTTGATTGAGCAGCTTGAATTAAATCACAGGCAGAGTCTGGAACTTGAAACACGGCTGCTGCAGGCGCAGGTGAATCCCCATTTTTTATATAACACACTCAACACAATCCGCAGTCTTGCGATCATACAAGGGAATAAGACGATTGCAAAGGCAGTAAAATCCTTGAGTGAGCTGCTCCGCTCTTCCATCAGAATTGGTCAGAATTACATTACCATAGGCGAGGAGCTGAAACAAATACAGAATTATGTGGAAATACAAATGATGAGATACACAGACAAGTTTCGAGTGGAATACGATTACGACAGCGAAGTAACGCGGTATTACACCATGAAGTTTTTATTGCAGCCAATTGTGGAAAACGCAATTTTTCATGGATTGGAGTCGGTTGAAAAGGACGGACTGATCAAAATTTCAATTCAAAAGGAAGAAAACGAGATTTTCTATCGCGTTTCGGATAATGGTCCGGGCATGACGGAAGAGCGCCTTGAGGAAGTCAGGGAAAGTCTTGCGGCAGAGCCATTTTCGCTGGATGCGGATCACATTGGGTTAAAAAATGTCAGCGACAGAATCAAGGTGTTTTTTAAGGAAGAAAATTCCATCAGATTGTCAAGCATACAGGGCAGGGGAACGACGGTTGTGATTGTGATACCGGCAATACTCGACCAGAAGGAGTTAAAAAATGATTAGAATATTAATTGTTGACGATGAATCGTTGATTCGTCTGGGGGTTAAGACTTCACTTTTGGCCCATGCGGATGTGGTGCAGGTGGTCGGCGAGGAAAATAATGGAGCGCGGGCGCTTGAATGGATCAAAAATCATCCGGATGGCATTGACTGTGTGCTGACTGATATCAAGATGCCCATCATGGATGGAATTGAACTGACAAAAAGCATCAGAGCACAGTATCCCCAAATCAAAGTGATGATATTAAGCAGCTATAACGACATAGAATATGTGAAAAATGCGATTTTGTGCGGGGCGTCGGATTATCTTTTGAAGTATGAGGTTGATGAGGACAATATACTCGAGAAATTCGAAGCGTTGTTTGGATCGTTACATGTGGGCAGGGAAGGCAAAATTCCTGAAAAGTCACGGTGCGCGCGCAATGACGTTGTAAGGAAAACCTTTGAAGGCGAGCTTGGGGAAAAGGCTTTCGACGACAAAAAAAAGAAGGTCGTTCTGGTGATGGAAGTGATTGATTATGAAAAAGTAGTGGAACGAAATTATGCGCAGGATAAAGGCAGCCTATTGGAAATGGCGCTGATCAATATACTGACAGAATACCTTGGAAACAAAAATGAAATGGAAATTGTGGCAGAGGGCGAGGGGAAATATTCCATTGTTTATCAGATTCAAGAGAAGGAGCATTACAGCAATACGCTTGAGTTTGCAGGAATGCTGATGAAAAAATATCTAAATTTATGTGTGCGGATTGCAGTGAGCGGAGTAGTCCTTAAGTGGAGTGAGATCTATGAGGCATATGGGCAGGCCAAGTCAATCCTTCCCGGAGATTTTTTCAGGAGAAAAGACCAAAACTATTTTGTGGAATACAGGAAAGTGGCGGATTCGGATTTGCAACAGGCTGTGATTTTGTTGCGGGAAACATGCGGGCGTATTTTGGAAAAAAGGGATTTTGTCGCGCTTAACGATTTTTTTGACAAGGCGGAAGACACATTGTTTGAATATAGATGCGTCGGCGAAGAGGCGGTCAAAAAAGGATGCAGGATGCTTGCGAGAACCGTTTTTAGCGGATTGGGACGCCTTTCGGAACAGGAATGCGAACGTATGGAGCACAAGATTATGCAAGAAGCAACGTTGTTTGAAACAATGCGTCTGCTAAAAAGGGAAACAGAAAGTATTCTGAATCAGGAAGAGAAATATCAGCAGGATGTATCTGCTGTGATCAAAAAAGCAATCGATTTTGTATGGCAAAATTATGCTGACGATCAGTTGAGCCTTTCAAAAACTGCGGAATATTTGCACCTGAATCCTTCTTATTTCAGCAGGCTGTTTAAAAAAGAGACGGGAAAAGGATTCACCGATTACCTGATTGGCATAAGAATCGAGCAGGCGGGCAGGCTGATTGGCGGGGCGGATGGGTTATCCTTGCAGGAAGTCAGCAGAATGGCAGGGTTTGCAAACTATAATCATTTCAGCAAAACATTTAAAAAAGTGACCGGAAAGCTTCCGTCGGAATTCAAATTATAATGAGATGACCGTTTGATTGGCCTTTGCGCAATGTGCGGTAAGCGCGCTGCGTCTTTTTGCTGCCGTTGTTTGGCAACGCTATAAAAAGCGGTAGTCGGTCAGGCGCTTAGGTAAAAATAGTTCTATGCAGGAAAAAAAATCACGAATTGTTGTCAAGATAGTTTGTTGTGGATTCGCTTTCAAAAAATCATAATGTAAGCAGAACGAGACAGCATTGTGAAAAACAGCATCCAAATAAAACAGGAGGAGAAGAGATGGGAAAATTGAAACAGGTGATTGTAATTGTGATTGTAGTGGCAATGGTATGCGGAATCGCCGCCTGCGGCTCGCCTGCGCCTGCGGCATCAACTTCAGCAGAGGCGTCGGCAGCTTCCACGACAACAGATGCACAGGGGGAAACCGCGCCAGAGTCAGGCGGAGAGGTTATTGAACTTGAGTTTTGGATGGCGGGAACGGAAGAAGACGCGCACTACCGGTATCTGCCGGCTGCGATTGATGTATTCAACGAGCGGAATCAGGACATTAACGTAAAGGTTGTCGTTGGCGGAGCAGTGGATGAATATGATAAAAAGATTTCATTGATGGCGGACTCCAATTCATTGCCAGATTTCTTCAACCAGGTGGACTCGTCGATCAAAGGCTTTGGAGAGGGCGGCGTACTCACAGAGATCGGGCCTTATATTGAAAAGGACGAGGAATGGTCTTCCTGGGTTTATGTGGATGGATCGTATGACAAACAGCTAAAAAGCCAGGATGGGAAAATATACGGTGTTCCCAGCATGTGCTCGGCAGCGGGATTTTTCTACAATAAGACAATGTTTGATGAGCAGGGGTTGAAAATACCTGAAACATGGGATGAGTTTATGACCGCGATCAAGACTTTTAAAGGGGCGGGCATTACGCCGATTGGGCATGGCGCATCGGATCTGTGGTCCATCTGGGGGTATTTCCCTTTCCTGAACAAATATGGAATTGAGGAGCTGGGCGATTCATTAAAGGACGGAAGCACAACATGGTCCGAATCCATGGTCGCGCCGTTTGAAAAAATCAAAGAGATGGCTGATGCAGGAGCGTTCCCGGAGGGGGTATCCGCAATGACTTACGGTCAGGCTCTGGAAGGCTTTATTGCAGGGGAATATCCGATGCTTAGCACAGGTTCCTGGGAATTAACAAACCTTGCGGCCTCCGAGGATGAGATTGTATTCAATTGGGGACCTTCGTTCAGCGACAGCGAGTATGAGCAGAAGGTGGGGCTTAAAGGCGTAGACTGGACTATCTATGCCGGAAGCTCGATCAAGGAAAGCGATGCAAAAATGGAAGCGGCGCTGAAATTTATGAAATTCATGTGCTCGCCGGAGGCGCAGCAGCTTGTTTTGGGCGCAGGATTCTGTTTCCCGTCGTATCAGTGCGAAGATGTTGGAGCGCTTAATTTGCCGCCGCTCACAGAAAATGTGTTTGATGCGTTGAATGACGACTATAAGGCTGTGGATTATAGCTATAATTATGTTGACCCAAGGCTGATGGAGCCATGCAGAAATACGATTTCAAGCGTGATTACGGGCTCGATTACACCGGAGGAAGCTGCGAAACAAATGGATGATTTTTCAAAACTTCTGCAATAAAGAACTGTGAGACAAACCGGCCGCAGACCTTAGGGTCTGCGGCCGGTTTACAAAAAGCCATTGCGCAAAGCGCCGGAGGAGAAACTGATCGAAAAGCATCAATGGCTGGACGTTTTAGAAAGAAGGTGTAATGGTTCATGCATTTGGTTTGGAAGAAAAGCACGTTTATCAAATATATTTTGCCGATTGCCGTTGCGTATACGATATTTACGATGATTCCGATTGGCATTTCACTTTACTACAGTATGACAAATTTCAGCGGGTTTGGGTCTCATGAATTTGTTGGATTCCGAAATTTCGAAGCGGCATTTACAGATGAATTTTTGTGGATCAGCTTTCGGAATACATTAGTTTATACGGCGGTTACAATGGCGGTGGCAATTCCGCTGTCCTTTATGATGGCGCTCGCGATTCAGAAAAAAAGCATGAAAACAGGCATATATCGAGCGATCTATTTTTTGCCTTATACGTTGAGCGGCACGATTGTCGCGCTGATTTGGCGGTTTATTCTCGACCCGAATATTGGTCTTATCAATACGACCTTAAAGTCGATGGGGGTGGATACAGCCGCGCTGCAATGGATTGGAGGAAATATACTTTCACCGTTCTCTTTTGCGATTATATCAGTGTGGGCCATATCAGGCTTTTGTATGATGCTCTGGATCAACGGTTTAAAACATATTCCTTCCGACATGCTGGAGGCATCCGTTATTGACGGCGTAACCAAGCGGCAGCAGGTTTTTAAGATTATCCTGCCTAATATGCGCAGCACGGTGCAGACGGTTCTTATTTTTGTGTATACGCTTTCGCTGAAATTGTTTGAATATGTTTATATTTTGACGAGCGGCGGACCGAATCACGCGTCGGAATCCATCGTATCTTATATGTACAACATGACGTTTAGCTCAAAGCTTTATGGATACGGCGCGGCAATTGCGATTGTGGAGCTGATTGTTGCCGTAGCGGGATCGCTCGTCATCATAGGCATCATGAACGGGAGGAAAGAAAAATGAAACAGATGACAATTGAAGGGGCGTATAACCGCAAAAAGACAGTGAAAAAAATCGCCTTTGAAATTATTCTGGCGATCAGTGTGATTCTGATGCTGATTCCTTTCATTGGGGTGATTATCCTGTCCTTAAAGCCAAACAGCGAGATACTCGCGGGAACGCTCGGACTGCCGGCTACTCCGGAATGGGCGAACTATACCAAATCGATGGAGATGATCGATTTTCCGAGGATGATCGGAAACACGATTTTTGTGTCGGTGATCACCATGCTGATCGTGATCGTTTTGACTGTGTGCGGGAGTTTTGCGATTTCGCGGGTGAATATCGGCAAGGGGAAATTGCAGCGGTTTTTTTACGTTTATTTTATCATCGGGCTCATCATTCCGGTGTTTGTGATGATTTACCCCATCTATAAGATGAATAATATGATCGGGACGGTGGACACCCTGTGGGGCGTGATCCTGCCCTATATAGGATGGAGCGCACCCATGAATACGTTGATTCTGGTGAGTGCATTTAACACAATCCCCAAAACGCTGGAGGAGGCTGCGGTGATTGACGGATGCTCGCCTTTTAAAATATTGACTAAGGTGGACATACCGATTATCAAGACGGCAATCACAACGGTGCTGATTATTAATTTTTTGGGAATCTGGAATGAATTCGCGGTATCTGTCATCATGCTGACGTCGCCCGATGTGCAGGTGATATCTCTCGCGGCAACAAAATTTGTGGGAATTCACAACACAGATTTTGGAGCGATGGCTGCCACGGTGGTAATGCTCAGCATTCCGCAGGTTTTGGCGTTCTCTTACTTCCAGAAATATATTGTGGCGGACACTACGGCAGGCGCCGTGAAAGAATAATCAAGGAGATGATAACGATGCACAATAAAGATGTATTTTTAGAACAGTTTTTAAAGGGGAGCCTTCCTTGCAGGTTGGAATATGAAGGAAAGGCAATGGAAGCGATGTTTGCCTCTGCGGAAAAACAGGCGCTTTCCGCAGATAGTCCATATTCCCTTTACTTAAGAAAACTTGCCCATCCGGATGGACGGCTTTCGGCAACATTTTTTTTGAGGGAATATGAAAATGCGCTGGAATGGTGGATTCGCATGGAGGCGCTGGGGGAATATGATACGGATATCATAACGGATTTTTCGTATTGCAGTCTGGAAATAGAGGTTG
>CAZQDA010000040.1:0-23455 GCA_964592155.1 uncultured Christensenella sp. | reverse complement strand
CTTTTTTTAAAAAAAGATATTAAAAACCAATGGTTCGATTTATAATAGAAAGGTAAACAACACTTTATTTTAAAAGTAAAGGACCTTGAATCAGATGGCGTTAAGCAAGAATAAGCGTACACAAGTTCAGCTTGAAAAAGTTCTTGGCGATATCCTTGATTTTCCGGACTCGGAAATTCTTATTGTTCGCGGCAAGGGCTGTGAAATTCTCTACGCAAATTCGCTTGCCCGCAAACGGCTTGAAGAAAACGGTCTTTTGGCGGATAGCTGTAAAAACGGCTATGCGGAGCTGTTTCCTAATTTGTGTAAACATTGTCCCTGCGGCGGCGAAGCTGCGGCGGCTTTGCCCGCGCGTTATGAAATGCGCAATTCGGATGGCCGCTTCTTTTCTGTGATTACAAACACCGTCGACTGGCTGGACGGAAAGTCCGCTACTCTTCTTCTTTTCAGGGACATCCATGAAGAGCGGAATCTGCAAGAACAGCTATATCGGCTGGCTTACATTGATCAATTGACAAATATACCCAATCGCCAAAAATTCAAGGAAGATTTTGAGGCAATACAGCCAGCCATCCTTTCCGGCAAAAAATGCGGCATGATCGGCATCTTTGACCTTGATCACTTTAAGGATATCAATGATACCTATGGCCACAACACCGGCGATATTCTCCTGCGCCGGATCGCGGGGCACCTCAAGTCCGACGCTGCATTTGAAGGACATCTGTATCGACTGGGCGGAGATGAATTTTCTTTGATCTTTGACGAGCCCGCTGGAAAATTCGAATCCCGCGAGGAGCTTCATGCCTATTACCAAGACCTGATGAAAGGGGCATTCTCATCTTATACGATGCCCATGATTGATAAAGAATGCACCATCAGTATGGGTATCTCATTTTTTCCTGAGCACGGCACCTCGTCCGCCGAGTTGCTGCGCAAGGCCGATATTGCCCTTTACCATGCAAAGGAGGCGGGGCGAAATCAGCTTGTTCTTTTTGAAGATCAATACGATTCCGCTGAAAAATTCAAAGACCTCTTTATTAATATACAGCCAATCTTAAGGGAAAACGGCGATACTTTTGGCTATGAGCTGATTGATCAGAGTATGGATGAAAAAAGCGAGGAAGAAAACTCCATCAATCTGGCGGAATTTGACCGCACGATTGACGCGCTTGGATTGGATGATATTGAAAATAACGCGCGATATATGCTGTCTTTCTCCAAACAGCTCTTCAGCCCCGCGGTGGCAAAAAATCTCCCCAAAAATAAGTTCATTGTTCAATTGGATGCTTCGAGGATGAATTCCCTCGGCGGCAAAAAGATTTGTGAGGAACTGAAAAAATATGGCTATACGCTCGCGCTTTCCGGGGTCAATTCCGAAAATTTTTCGCCTGAGCTCATTGAGGCTGCAGGTTACTGCAAATTTGATGCAAAAAGCATAAGTCAATATAATCAAAAGCAGATTATTGCAAAATATCCCAAAAAAATATTTATTGCTTTAGATGTTGATACCGCGGATGATTTTGAAAGCGCCAAGAAAACCGGCTTCAAATTATTTCAGGGGTTTTTCTTCCGGCAGGATCCGCCTTCCACACGGAAAGACAAGGAAATCGATCCGCTAAAAATAAATTACATGAGACTGATTCAATTGACCAGCACAGATGATTTTGTCGATTTTAAAGAAATCAGCGATATCATTTCCTCTGACGTCGCTCTTTCCTATAAACTGCTTCGGCTACTTAATTCAGCGGCTTTAGGCGTTCGAAACAGAATTTCTTCCATTAGTATGGCGGTGGCCTACCTTGGTGAAAAAAATCTAAAGCAATGGATTGCCATGCTGGCGCTTCGCGGAACCGCTTCGGATAAACCGATCGAGCTGATTCGCGTTTCCCTGATCCGCGCACGTTTTGGCGAATTGCTTGCGCCTCATTTTCCGATTAAGCGGGATGCAAAGCACGTTTTCCTCGTAGGATTGCTCTCTTTGCTGCACATTGCGGTTGAAAAATCCAAGGAAGAGCTATTCGCCACGCTTCCCGTCGCCGAAGATATCAGTGAATCCATTTTGACAAATAACGGCATACATTCTGACCTTTTGAAATTTTTCAGTAATTATGAGTATTCAAACTGGGATGAGGTCCGTCGGTTTGCGGAAGAACAGCACCTGAGCACCGAACTCATCCACAACTCCTATATGGAGGCCGTGAAGTGGTATAATCAGCTTTTCAACGCAGAAAAATAACTTTCTCTAAACTTTAAAATTAATTTGAGACAGGCCTGTAAGCCGGGTTCTGTTTTGATGGTCATCTATCTAGGCCGACTGTTACCAGCCGGCTCATGCGATTACAAGGGACGTGACGGGCAGCCATTAAATGTCCCTATACCAATCTTGCACCAAGCGGGGTTTACATTGCGCGCTTTGTCGCCAAAGCGCCGGTGAGCTCTTACCTCGCCTTTCCACCCTTACATCCTAAAGATGCGGTTTATTTCTGTTGCACTTTCCTTGGAGTCGCCTCCACCGGGTGTTACCCGGCGCCTTGCCCTGCGGAGCCCGGACTTTCCTCACGCTTAAAAGCGCGCAACCATCCGGCCTGCTCAAAAAATTTGCTTATGCTTCCTCTTCGACATAGAGGATTCTACCGCAATTTTCACATTCCACGATATTTCCCTCTGTTTTCAAATTTTGCAGTACGCCGGATGGCAACTGCATCTTGCATCCTTCGCAGCGGTCTCCCACAAGCTTGGCCATAGGGTTTGGGCGATGCTGCTTGATTGCCTTATAGCGCGCGATAAGCGCCGGTTCGATCCCTTTGGAAGCCTGCTCCACATTGGCACGAAGCTTCTCTAGGTCTTCCTTACCCGCGTCAATCTCCTTTGCATGAGCCTCTTTGAGTAGATCAAACTGCTTTTTTGCATTGCTCATTTTAACCAAAGTTTCTTTGATCTCTACCTCTGATTTTTCAATGCGGTGCATAATATCGACAAGCTTTCTTTTGTCAACCTCTATGCCGCCTTTATTGTTTTCGCATTCTTTGATCATTTCACGCACATCGTCAAGCGCCATGTCTTCCAGATCATAGCCCGCTACCTCTGAAATCTCTTCTCTTTTTTCCGTCATTTGCTTTTGCAAAAGATCAATTTGCGCAGAAAGTTCATTCATTTTATTTTGCAACAGCATGGATTCCTGCTCAAGCTGCTTCAATTTTTGCTGGTTACTCTGAAAAACCTGCTGCTGATGCACCAGTTTTTTTCTCGTTTCCGTATTTTTCAGGGAGCGCTCATAGGTTTCAAGCTCCATCTCCGCTGCCTGATATTTCCAAAGTGCTTTCAAATTATTCAACGACAATCCTCCTCAATAATTTACGTATGGTCTGCGTAAATCTTCTACATAAATCGCTATGTTATAGTTTACATCATCGAGCAAGCTTTGTAAACCTTGTGCATATAGTTCGCAAAAGCATTTTTCCGTATCAAAATGCCCCGCCTCCACCAAAACGATGTTTTTTCGGGCCACATAATAATTATGCTTGATTTCTCCTGTGATATAAAGCTGCGCCCCAAGCTTTTCCGCCTGCTCTGCCAAATCTCCTGCGGCACCGCCGCACACGGCAAGCCGCTTTATGGTTCTATCTAAGTTTCCGGTCACTCGCACGCTGTCAATTGCAAGCGCCATTTTCAGGCGTTCGACTGCTCGCCGCACAGTTAATTCCTGCGGTAAATCTCCCACCACACCAAGCCCCGCCTCTATCCTTTCAGGTTCTTCCAAAATAAGTACGCTGATGGCCGGCTCTTCATATGGATGAACCTTCCTGACCGCGCTCAGCACAGCTCCCAAGACGGCTTTGCCACATATGGAAGAAATTCTCATTTCATCAACAACTTCCGGAATATTAGCTGTTCCAAGATACGGTTGCGCGTTTTCGTCCGGAATAAAAGTTCCTTTTCCCTCCACACTATAGGTACAGCCGCTATACGCGCCAAGCTTGCCCGCGCCTGCGTCCGTCATCGCCTTTTTGATTGCGTCAGCATGACTACGTGGCACATGAACGGCAATTTCGTAAAAGGGCTCTCTGACCGCATCACTTAAGCAGCATCTGTTTTCCAGCTTGAAAACGTCTGCCAGCCAGCCGTTGATCCCTGCAGGAGCAAGGTCGAAGCTGGTGTGCGAGCAATAAAGAGAAATGCCGTGCTGCAATAAAAGCTGTGCGCACTTACCTTCATAAGACGCATTATCAATTGATTTGACCGCATGAAAAAACAACGGATGATGCGAAATGATCAAGCCGCATTCTTTTTCTGACGCTTCCAAAATCGATTCCGGCGTTACATCAAGGCAAACATAAATTCCACGAATATCTTCATTGTGCAAGTTTACATTGAATCCTGTATTATCCCATGTTTCCGCAAATCGCTGCGGAGCCATTTTTTCAAACAATCTGCCTAGTTGTTCCAACGTTACAGACATTGCAGTACCTCCAATATTTGACCGCTCAGCATCTCTTTTTCTTTGATGTAAGCCTCGTTATCCTTGCCACGCTTTGCGTTCTTAATCACCAGTTCAAGCTCGCGCAGCTTAGACTGCAAAAATTCCTTTTGAATTGCTTCTCTTCTGATGACAGGGTAATAACCGTAGCTCAGATACACATCTTCGCGCAAAACATCGTTCCCCGCTTTTGCCACAATCACCTGATAAAATTTACCCTCATCCAAAACAATTTTTTCATCATACACAAAAAAATCATTCCGATATAAAAACAACCTCAATTCGTATTCATTTCCCTGCGGTGCTAAAATCAGCTGCCCCGCATTCCGCGCAATCTTGATATCCTTGTACAAAATATCTCTGATTAACAGCCCCCCCATACCAGCAAGGATAATGCTGTCAACCGCGCCATGATCATATAAAGCCTCTAGCCCGTCGGCTACATATGTAATGATGCTTTTGGCAAATCCTTTTTTCAACGCGAGGTCGGCAGTCTTTTGCAGGGATTTATTGCTGATATCACAGGCATATACCTTTTTTGCGCGTTCTTCTTCCATCAGCGCAACAGGAATCAAGCCATGATCGCATCCAATATCGGCAACAATCTCCGCCTGATTGACAACATCTGCAATCGCGCGCATTCTTTTCGATAATTCCATAATAACCTATATGAACAAGGCGGCCTTCCGCCGCCTTGTTTCATTCTCATTTGCATTCTATTTTATGGATCATATTATATCATCAACCGGCTTTGGATACAAGATGGAGCGTGCGATTCATCTTGTGTAACTTACGATGCTTTTTTTGCGTTTGCGGACATTAACACATCAAGCGTAGCAGGGCCTGCTATGCCGTCAACCTGAAGGCTGTTATTCTTCTGAAACTTTTTAACTGCCGCCTCGGTTTCCGTACCAAAGTATCCTGTTGCCTTGTCCATGTATCCTAATTCCTGCAACCTTTTCTGTAGGGCCATTACTTCGTCGCCTTCCTTGCCCTGCTGTAATACCGTGCGAATGGCAGCGCTTGTCTGCGCATCCGCCGTGCTCGTCGGCTCTGGCATGGGCGTTTGTACTGGTATAGGCGTTTGTACTGGAATCACGGTTGCCTCGGGACTGGCGGTGGCGTTATCACCTGTCGCGGATTCCGATTTATTCTCATCTCCACACGCCAGAATGAACATCGTGCATAAGAATACCACAAACACCAAAACAGTTGCTTTCCCAAACTTTTTCATCACACGCCTTCTTTCCGGGGCATTTCCCCTATTGTATTCAATTTCACTTTTTATAAACCATCTCAAATCGCCTGTTTTTATTGTGCATGAATCAAATGAAAAAAGAGGGCAAACCCGTCATTTGCGAATTTGCCCTGTTGCCTGTTTTTGAAATCTTAATCCACAAGATTTTTCTATTCCAGAAAATCTCTTAATTTTTTGCTCCTGCTGGGGTGCCGAAGTTTTCTAAGCGCCTTTGCCTCTATTTGCCGAATTCTTTCACGCGTTACCTGAAACTCCTTGCCCACTTCTTCAAGCGTTCTCGCTCTGCCGTCTTCCAGTCCAAATCTCAGTTTCAGAACCTTTTCTTCCCTTGGCGTCAAAGTATCCAGTACATCCATAAGCTGCTCCTTGAGCAGCGTGAATGCCGCCGCCTCCGCTGGCGCGGGCGCATCGTCATCGGGAATAAAGTCTCCCAGATGGCTGTCTTCCTCCTCACCGATCGGCGTTTCCAGAGAAACGGGCTCCTGAGCGATCTTTAAAATTTCGCGCACTTTTTCTTCCGGTATCTCCATCTCTTTTGCAAGCTCTTCCGGCAGCGGATCTCTTCCATATTGCTGCAAAAGCTGGCGTGAAATACGAATCAATTTATTGATTGTTTCCACCATATGAACCGGAATGCGGATGGTACGCGCCTGATCTGCAATTGCGCGTGTGATTGCCTGACGAATCCACCAGGTCGCATACGTACTGAACTTATAGCCCTTTTCGTAATCAAACTTCTCAACAGCTTTGATCAGTCCCAGATTGCCTTCCTGAATCAAATCAAGAAACAGCATCCCACGTCCCACATACCGCTTTGCAATACTAACGACAAGGCGCAAGTTCGCTTCCGCAAGTTTTCTCTTTGCTTCCTGATCGCCTTCGCCCATACGCTTGGCAAGCTCCACCTCTTCCGTTGCAGAAAGAAGCGGCACCTTGCCGATTTCTTTCAAATACATACGTACCGGATCATCGATGTTGATGTTCTCCGGCATGGAGATTTCAAAATCCGTGGTCTCAGCCTCATCTTCCAGAGCGGGCACTTCCTTCTCAATGTCGTCATCGATTACGTCGATATTGAGGTCTTCAAGCATCTCGTAAAGTTTGTCGATCTGATCCGGAACGGCGTGTGTATCGTCGACGTATTCCGAGATTTCAGCGTATTTTAACACGCCCTTGGCTTTGCCAAGCTCGACGATTTTTGTAATGCGCTCATCTGTCAGCTTGGCCTGATCCTTTTTCTCGGCGGCCTTCGCTTCCTTCTTTGCGCCCTGCTCCATCTCTTTTTCTTCTACATTTTGTTTTGTTGTTTTTTCAGTCAATCAATTTCACCTACTATAAATTATTAACAACACCCATACGTGTGGGTGGTTAGATATCTGATCCTAGAAACTTGTCTTCAGTTTATGTATCTGCTTTGCGATTGTTCCTATTGTTTCGAGTAACCTGTTCCTTTTTTGCGGATCTGTCTCCGCCTCGCATTTTAGCAGCAGCAACTTTCTCTGCCCTTCCAGCCGGTTCAATTCGATCTGCTTGACGCAATCCTCAAAAAAGTCGTCCATATTTCTTTGCGGTGCATCCATGCCGTCTTCGCTTAACAGTTCCGTGGCGTGTTTCAAATCTTCTTCTTTTTCCAGCGCTAATAATAGTTCGGCACTGGTAGGAGAAATCCCTTTTTTTACTTTCTCTAAAGTATAAGAAAATATTTTTTGGTTGGCCTCGTTTTTAAAATCCTGTTCTGTAATACGGTGTTCAAGCTTTGTAATCGCCTGTGGGTTTATGCACAACAGACGTATGAGACAGTTTTCTGCTTTTTCCTCCACATCTGTGTTTTTCTTTTCCGCTTTTGGAGGCGTCCACTGCTCCTCCTTCTTAAAGCCGCCTGCATCCTGTGCAATTGAATTGACAGAAAACCCTGTCATTTCAGAAAGCTTTTGCATGTATTTTTCTTTCACCATCGCGCTTGAAACCGCTTTGAGCATCGCCACACATTCCTGCGCGAACTTTTCTTTCTGATAACCGTCCGAAAGATCGTATTTTTGAGCTGCAACGCTGAATTTGTAGTCCATCATGGGTTGCGAAGCTTTCATGAGCCGTATGTATCCGGCCTTGCCATGTTCTTTTAAATATTCATCAGGATCCTGTCCGCCCGGGATGCTGATCACCCTTGTTTCAATCCCCTCCTGATCCAAAATCCCAAGCGCGCGCAGGGTTGCCTTTTTCCCCGCTTCATCTCCATCGTAAGAGATATAAACATGATTGGTATATCGCTTGATCAGCCTCGCCTGATCCTGTGTGAGTGCCGTGCCAAGCGTTGCCACGCACTCCGGAATCCCATAAGAAAAGAGCGCGATCACGTCCATATATCCTTCCACCAAAATCAAATGCGGAAGATTTTTCTGCTTGCGAATCAGGTTCAAATTGTATAAATTCCTGCTTTTGTTGAACGCTGCTGTTTCCGGAGAGTTCAGGTATTTGGGCATGCCGTCATCCATAACCCGCCCGCCAAAACCGATAATATTTCCAAACGTATTGATGATCGGAATGATCACGCGGTTGCGAAATATATCATAGCTCTTTCCTTCACTGAGCTTGATCAGCCCTGCCGCCTGCATATCCTGTTTGGTATAGCCTTTCTCTGCAAGGATTTTCAACAAATGATCCCATCCTTGGGGCGCATAACCCATCCCGAATGTCTTAATCACTCTATCGCTGATTTCCCTGTGATTGAGGTAGGCATGTGCCTGCTTTCCTGCCTCTGAAAATAAGTTTTGATGAAAAAAGTGCGCCGCGATTTTATTCATTTCAAATATTTTTTCCCGCAACTGTTTTCTTTTTTCATAGCCTGTATGATCTGTCACTTCAGGGATTGGCAACTTCACCTTTTCGGCAAGATATTGGCATGCTTCCGGAAAGGTCATTTTTTCCTGCTCCATCACAAACTGGATCGCGTTTCCCCCTTTTCCGCATCCAAAACAATGATAAAAGCCCTTTTCCTGATTCACAGAAAAACTGGGCGTTTTCTCATTGTGAAACGGGCAACATGCCCAAAAACGCCCCGACTTGTTCTGTAATGTCACATATTCGCCTATCAAATCGACAAGATTTACCTTTGCCAGCAAATCCTGTATCCATTCTTCAGAAAAAAACGGCATCAAATGCACCTTTCAAAGTTTAAACTCTTCCACATATTTTATACTAATATATTACACGCGGCAAACATGAAATCCTTTAAAATTGGATTAAAAAACGGCTGTTTGTTATAACAGCCGTTTTTTTCGTTGTTATTGTTCCTTATATTTCGGCTTTGCCTCATAGAATGTATGGAGCAATTCATGCGCCTTATGACCGTTCGGTTCGCCAAGAAATTCTTTATACAGAAGCTGTATATCAGGATTCTCGTGAGATTTTCTGACAGACTTATCACAGTCCTCATCATAAAGCCCCTGAGCACGCACCACCCTTGGGTCTAACACATTCTTAACGCGGGCCGAAACAATCGGCTGTCCGCCTCCGTTTACACAACCACCCGGGCAGGCCATTATCTCAATGAAGTGATATTCCTTCTCTCCTGCACGCACCGCTTCCAAAAGCTTCTTTGCGTTTCCTGTGCCGCTCACGACCGCAACCTTGACCGGCAGATCACCAACCATGATCTCCGCTTCTTTGATGCCTGTAATTCCGCGCACATCGCAAAAATCAATATTTTCCAGCTCTTTTCCGGTCAAAACTTCCGCAACCGTCCGCAGCGCAGCTTCCATCACGCCGCCTGTAGCGCCGAAGATAACACCCGCGCCCGTTGACGTACCCAAAACTTCATCGAAGTCTTCATCCGGAAGATTTACAAAATCGATTCCTGCTTCCTTGATCATCTGAGCGACTTCTCTTGTCGTCAAAACCGCATCGACATCCTGATAGTCGGTTCCCGCCTCGCCCGCACGGTCTTTCTCGTATTTCTTTGCGGTGCAGGGCATAACCGAAACCGTAAATATTTTTGCAGGATCGATTCCATGTTCCTGCGCATAGTATGACTTGATAATCGCGCCCAACATCTGGTGCGGCGATTTACAGGTAGAAAGATTATCCAGCATATCCGGGAAGAAATATTCCGCAAATTTAATCCAGCCGGGCGAGCAAGAGGTAATCATCGGCAGTTTACCGCCGTTTTTCACTCGATTGATGAACTCGTAACCCTCCTCCATAATGGTAAGGTCCGCGCCAAAGTCCGTATCAAACACTTTATCAAATCCCAGCCTGCGCAGTGCAGCGGCAAGCTTGCCTGTTACGCGAGTGCCCATCGGCATGCCAAATTCTTCTCCAAGGGCAACGCGGACTGCCGGAGCCGGCTGTACGACAACGTGCATGCTCGGATTATGCAGCGCATCCCAAACATTGTTAATTTCGCTCTTTTCAGAAAGAGCGCCCACCGGACAGGATACGATGCACTGTCCGCAATTGATGCAGGGAACGTCCACAAGCGATTTTCCAAATACAGGTTCAATCGTTGTCTTAAATCCACGGTTTGTCGCGCCGATTACACCAACGCCCTGCTGTTTCGCACAGGCGGCAACACAGCGTTTGCAGATTACGCACTTATCCTGGTTGCGCACAACCGAAACGGACTCCTCGTCCAGTTCGTGCTTAATCTTTTCGCCTTCATATTTGACTTCGCGCATATTGAATTCATCTGCAAGCGTCTGCAATTCACAGTTCTTGTTTCTGACACAGGTGAGGCATTCCCTGTCGTGGTTGGAGAGCAGCAAGTCAAGGCTCACCTTTCTCGCCTTTAAAACCTTTTCAGATTTTGTAAAAACTTCCATTCCATCCGTCACGGGCAGCACACAGGCCGCCTGCAACGCAGGATTGTTCTTCACTTCCACAAGGCAAATACGGCAGGCGCCGATTGCATTGACTCCCCTTAAATAACAAAGTGTCGGAATATCTACATTCGCTTTTCTTGCAGCGTCAAGCACTGTGGAATTATCCGGCACATCAATCTGAATGCCGTCTATTATAACTGATACCATATCACATAATCCTCCTTCTTATCTTTTGATTGCGCCAAACTTACAGGTTTCGACGCAAGCGCCACATTTGATGCACTTATCCGGATCGATATGATGTGGTTGTTTCTTTTCTCCGGTAATTGCGTCCGCCGGGCAAACACGTTTGCACATACCGCATCCAATACATTTGGACGGGATCACTTCATATACCAACAATTGCTGGCAATGTCCGGCCGGGCAGCGTTTGTCGTAAATATGCGCTTCATATTCATCCCTGAAATATTTGATGGTAGAAAGAACCGGATTCGGCGCTGTTTTGCCAAGCCCGCACAATGCTCCTGCCTTGATGCTTTCACCAAGCTCTACCAGCTTCTCAATATCTCCAGGTTTTCCTTTTCCATCTGTAATGCGCTCCAGAATCTCCAGCATACGCTTGGTACCGATACGGCAGGGAGGACATTTTCCGCATGATTCATCCACTGTGAAATCAAGGAAGAATTTTGCAACGTCTACCATGCAGTTGTCTTCATCCATAACGATCAACCCGCCGGAACCCATCATGGAGCCAATGGAGGTAAGCGTGTCATAATCGATTTTCAGATCGAGATGCTCCGCCGGAATACATCCGCCGGAAGGACCGCCCGTCTGCGCCGCTTTGAATTTTTTGCCATCCGGAATTCCGCCGCCGATCTCATAAATAACCTCTCTGAGCGTCGTGCCCATCGGAATTTCAACAAGACCGGTGTTGTTGATCTTGCCGCCAAGAGCAAACACTTTTGTCCCTTTGGATTTTTCAGTGCCCATGGAGCCAAACCAATCCGCGCCTTTTAAGATGATCTGCGGAATATTTGCCAATGTTTCAACATTATTGATGATTGTTGGCTTCCCGAAAAGACCTTTATTCGCGGGGAACGGAGGCTTCGGACGCGGCTCTCCGCGACGGCCTTCGATCGACTCCATCAAAGCCGTTTCCTCTCCGCATACAAATGCGCCTGCGCCGAGACGTATTTCAATATCAAAGGCAAAATCCGTTCCAAAAATACCCTTGCCCAAAAGCCCGTATTCTTTTGCCTGATCAATTGCAATTTGCAGTCGTTTTACCGCAATCGGATATTCTGCGCGCACATAGACATAGCCCATATTTGCACCGATCGCATAGCCAGCGATCGACATTGCTTCGATCACACTGTGCGGATCGCCTTCCAAAACGGAACGATCCATAAACGCGCCCGGATCTCCTTCGTCAGCATTGCAGATGACATACTTTTGGCTTCCGCTTGCGTCATGCCCAAACTGCCACTTAAGGCCGGTCGGGAAACCGCCGCCACCACGTCCGCGCAGTCCTGACTTTTTGATGATGTCGATGACGTCTTCCGGCGTTTTTTCGGTCAGACACACGCCAAGCGCTTTATAACCGTCAAAAGCGATGTATTCATCGATCACTTCCGGATCAATTACACCGCAGTTTCTGAGCGCCACACGATTTTGCTTTTTATAAAATTCAATTTCATCCAGCGTCGTCGCAACATCTTCCACGTTCTCTTCCTTATGAAGCAAACGTTCCACAATACGCCCTTTTAACAGGTGCTCTTCTACGATCTCACTGACATCGTCAACCTTTACCCTGCTGTAAAAAGCGCCTTCCGGATAAACAATGACAATCGGACCCGCCTCGCACAGGCCAAAGCATCCTGTTCTAACGACTTTGACCTCTTTATCAAGGCCTTTTTCAGCGAGCTCATTTTCAAATTTTGAAATGATCTCCCCTGATCCGGAGGACGTACAGCCTGTACCTCCGCATACCAACACATGCGCACGATAAAAATCCATCTATCCTAAACCTCCATAAAAATGTACGAACTTAAGCGTTATTTTTCTCGTAATAACCGATTGTGTATTCTGTTACCACATTTCCATTCACCAAATGCTCCGCCACAACTTTTTTTGCCTTTTCCGCATCCATCTTGACGTATGTGACCTTTTCCGCACCAGGCATAAACACTTCAGCAATCGGCTCTAACCGGCAAATGCCAATGCATCCCGTCTGAGATACAACTACGTCGTTTAAATTCCTGGTCGATACCTCATCCACGAATGTCTGCAGCACCGGCCTTGCACCGGCCGCAATACCGCACGTCGCCATTCCTACCACAACGCGTTTTTCCGCATCATTTTTCCGAATGTCAACCTTCCCTTGCATCTTGTTTCTGATCGCTTCCAACTCTTGCAATGACTTCATTTTTTTACTCCCCGTGCTTCTTTAGATTGATTACACCCGCTTTTGAGCAAGCGCTTTAACGCGGCTTTTCCGGCAAGCGGCCAGCCGAAGTTTAACTTTGGTATTACCTTGTGACCAATTGCCACACTGTCGAGCTTTGAATATTCCGTTTGAAGTATAGTGAAAAATTAGACAATTCTTTCATAGATATTATAACAACAATATTTTATGAAATCAACTTCTTTTGTGAAATATTAACCATATTAGTAATTGTTTTGTGGTATAAGGTATTACCAAATGTGCTTTTCGCAAGCCGAAACCGCTTTTGTCCAGCTAATAAAGTGCTACAAAAAAGAGCCTGCATCATAAGATACAGGCTCTTTTTTCAATTGTCAGCGTATTGGTGGTTGTGTCAATACTTGTTCTCGCCGCCGTCGAACCAACCAGCATTATCTCCAGGCATGTTTACCGAGTCCTGCTCAGGCATTTCTTTGATTTTGAACTTTGAAACCTGATCCTTGAGCAGCTGCGCAAGGTGCTCAAGCTGACTGCTGGCTGCCGCGCTTTGCTGACTTGCCGCCGAGTTGCTTTGAACAACGTCAGATATCTGTCCAATTCCAATATCCGCCTGCGTGATTTCGGCTTCTTCCCGCTCTGTGGAGTCCGCTATTTTCACGATCAGCTCTGTCGTGGCACTCGCGCCATCCACAACCCCAAGCAAATCTTTGGCTGTCTCCTCCGCGATTTTAACGCCTTTCTGTATCGACAGCAATGACGTTTCAATGAGTTCCGTCGTGTTTTTAGCCGCCTCTGCGCTCTTAGACGCCAGATTTCCAACCTCGCCCGCAACCACAGCAAAGCCTTTTCCTGCATCCCCGGCCCTTGCAGCTTCTACCGCCGCGTTGAGCGCAAGGATATTCGTCTGGAAAGCAATATCTTCGATTGTTTTGATGATATTCCCAATCTCAGCAGATTTTTTGCTGATTTCCTCCATGGCCTCAACCATATGCTTCATTTGTTCATTGCTTTGCGTAATTGCGGTTGTGGCCTCACTCGCCATCTTTCTGGCCTCGCCGGAATCCTTGGCGTTTGACTTTACCTGCTCCGCAATCAGCGCAATTGAAGATGATAGCTCCTCAATGGAGGCAGACTGCTCGGTCGCTCCTTCGGCCAGCATCTGCGCGCCGCCCGCGACCTGTCCCGCTCCTTGCGCTACCTGATCAGAAACCCTGTTGATCTGCGCGAGCGTATCCGATATATTAATGATAAATTTAGTAATCGAGGTTTCAATCGGCTTAAAGTCTCCAATAAATGGATCGGTGGGTTGCAGGTCAAAATTGCCGCGTGCCATCTCTCCCATTGCCCTGTCAATATCAGCCACATATCCGCTTATAATTTTCATTGACGCACGCAAACTGTCTGCCAAACTTCCAAGCTCGTCATTGGACTGATATTGCAAATCTACGCCCAGATTTCCCTTGGACATCTCTTCCGCGGCATTTTCAATTTGTATAACAGGCTTCAATGCCTTGTTGATCAGCATATAGGTCAGGAGTAACAATACCACAAGGCCGATTATAGCCACAATACTGATCAGGACAACCTGTTTTACAATCGTTTGAATAAATTCCGCCTCCTGAATGCTGCTTCCACTAAGCCAAACCACTGTAGACGGGCCGACATAGAACGGGGTGTAGGAGCTGTATAGTTTGCTTCCATCCACCTGCGTGTCAAGAAAATTAAGCGCCGACGCGCTTTGCGCAGAATCGAGTATTGTCTGGACGTCCGCGCTTGTCGCTACTTCCGTAAATTTTTTCCCAACATTATCAGGATTTTCAGTATCAACAATTACTGTTTGGTGTCCGCAAATAACCAGATTGGTGAAAGTTCCGTATCCACCGGTATCATAGCTTGCCCCATTGAGCACATTCGCATCAATATTGCTGCCAATCATTCCAATTACATTTCCCTGATTGTCGAACACCGGCTGGGCAATTGTAATGACCGTATATTCCTTTCCGTCAATTGTCTTTTTGAACGGATCCACAATGGAAAACTTCTTTCCTTCCACCAACTTATTGTAAGCTTCCTCCGATACAAAACTGAATCGGTCTTCCTGCGCGCTTACGCCTGCTGCCGAAGAAAAAATAGAATATCCGTTCGGCGTGTTTTCAAAATACTTATCCGGCTCAGCAACAAAAAACAAGCTGAGGATATTTTCCTCATTCTCTCCTGTATCTATTAATGATTGCGTGATAATTTCTTTTTTTTCAGCATCGCCAAGGTTTTCGATGTCCATAAAGGTTGTCGCAAGAACCTCCTGCTTATCAACCATTGTTTCCATGATCCCCTTCGCAATTTCAGCATTTTGCTTCGAAATCAGTTCTAATTTATCAAGCTCTCTGCTTAATAAATCGCTGCTGAGAGTGGTTGCAATAACCCCTATCAGCACTGCAAACACCGCAATCAGACCGATCAAATTACGAATTGCAATTTTCGTTGCAATTTTTTTACGCTTTCCCACAAAATCTTTGCTTTTCATTTTCAGTCACTCCTAACATAAACCCCATGGTCAGAGTCTTCTTCACTTTATAATGATAAAACAAAGACTTTTTAATTGGAATCTCAAGTTGCAAATTGCCATTTTTAGTCTCGTGGCAAAATAGTGGCATGTTTGATGAAAGGATTTATATTTTTATATAAAACAAGACTTTTTCGTGAAACTGCGTTATAATCCAAGTGCAATCTCAGATATTTTCAAATATCTGGCTGCTACAGCAAATAGATATATGTTGCACGCCATCTCATATGTGGCACATGTGTGGCACAATAAACAAAAGGAGAACCACCTTATGTCCAAAAGAAATTCGCCGATTGCTTATCTAATGGAACTTCTTGATATCTCAGGCGACTCTCTTGCCAAACATCTCCACATCGAAAGAACTACAATCAGTAAGTGGAAAAGCGGCGCACGTGTTTTAAAAATGAGTTCAGCCTATTTCAAGGATATTTTCGAATACTTTGTTCAGGTAAATAACGATTCCGGTCTGCAACCGCTGGAACAGTTCTTTTCAAAGCTTTATCCAAAGGACGATCCCGATTCTCCTGAATTTCTCTGGAGATGTTTTTGTCGATTTATTCAAAATAAAGAGTTTACTTTTTTTCAAATGCCAAAAACGAATCACAATGTGTACCTGACCAATGTTCCTGTCTATAAGGGAGCGGAAGGCCGCAAGCGTGCAATGAATGACTTTTTGGATTATTTGGAAAAACTGGACGGGCTGCAAGACATTTATATTATGGATTGCGACCAATTTGTGTGGCTGGCGCAAGATATGTTTTACCTGGAGGAATGGTTTACTCGTTTGAGCTATATCCTGGACAGGCGGGCGCATCGTATTTGCAATATTCATTTCATAGCCGGCGATTATCCTGAATACCGCAGGTTTTTAAATCATACGGTAAAATTGGTTTTCTATCCCAATGTACGTTTATTTTCGCAAAACGATTCCTCAATGAAAAACATTTTTCCGACGATGTATCTCATAAAAGACAAACTTGCTTTGATCGGCTTCGGTGATTCTGCCTCCGGCGGCGATATGTATACCTCGGTCTACGCCGACTCCTTTTCAGTCCGGCAATTCCAGGCGATGTATGAGAATATACTCCCCCTTGCCAATACATTTACAATATCTGATACGAAACAAAATTCCGACATGATCGTTGAAGAAATAGAGAATCGCGAAAAAATCGGTGAATCAACCTATTTTTCCGGTCCTATGCTGAGTTTTACCACGATGAGCGAAGAGCTTCTTTTGGACGTATTATCCGCCAATAAACTTTGTCCTTCGGATCAGGAACGGTGCCTTAATCTGTATCACACATTAAAAAACTCGATGGAAAATGCTCCCCGTTCAAATTCCGGAGGTTATTTTCATTATATCAACGATTTAAAAGACGCCCTGTCTTTTGAAAAGTTATCGCAGCATGAGCTTTCCGCTTTTTCTGAAAAAAAGGTGTTCCTGACGCGTGAACAATACATTCGTCATATGCGCGACACCATCAGCCTCCTTCAAAGCAATCAAACATGGTGCCGAATGACCTTAAGCTATGGAAACGGTGCAAAAATGATGATTCCCGTCAGCCTCTGGCTGAAAGAAAGCCTTTGGTTCTGCCCCATTGGCGGTCTGGAAGGGAAAGCATTATTTGGTACCGACTCGTCCGCCGCACGTCTTTTGGTAAAATTATATCGCGATGTTTGGAACGGTTCATCCTCCAGCACACTGACCTATCCGGCAGTGGCAAAATGCCTTCAAAGCATGCTTGACGAACACTTGCAACGAATACAATAAAAAAACCGGCGCAAAAGCGCCGGTTTTTTATTCTCTTTTTTCAATCAAAAATCAATGTATTCTTCCGGAAAAAGTTCATTTAGACTTTCGCCAATCCATGTCGCGACATCCGGCAGGTCTAACGGAACTCCTTCGCCCAGCACTTCACGCACCTGGCGCGTGTCCAAACTTCCCTTTTGTCCGTCAATCGAAACTTCCACCTCAAAATCAATGTCCGGGTTGCAAACAATCAGGGTTTTTACTGTACCCGCAAAATCTCCAACCGGCGGTCTGTCTATGTTATCAAGAACATAAACGGCGGTAAGCTCTGTGCCTACGCCCTCTTTGGATGTAATTTCAAAATTGCCGCCGGAGCCCTCGGCCCCCGCTTTAAAAAGAGAAATTCCTAACCCCACACGACGGGTTGTGCGCGTCGTCACAAACGGGCTGGTAACATGCTCGAGCATTTCTTTACTCATTCCCTTGCCATCATCTTTGATCGTAACAGAAAGGATGTCTTCTTTTCTGTCAATAGTGAGGGCAATCCCAATCAGCGCCGCATGCGCCGTGATGGAATTCTGTACAATGTCCATGATATGTAAAGAAATCTCTTTCATCGCTTAATCGTCTTATTGTTTGTTTTTATAAAGTCCGAGAATCCCTGAAATATCTTCCGGCTTCAGCCTGCCATACACCTGATCGCCAATCATAATAACAGGAGCAAGGCCACAGCAGCCAAGGCAGCGCGTCGCTTCCAGCGTAAACAAACCGTCGGGCGTCGTGGTGCCTGGAGCCGTCTGTAATTCCGCTTCGAGTTGGTTTAAAATTCCTTCCGCTTTTTTAACATAGCATGCTGTTCCCATGCATACGCCAATCACGTTCTTTCCTTTCGGCTCGAGGGCAAACTGCGAATAGAATGTCGCTACTCCATAAACATCTGTCATTGGAATACTCATTTCGTCCGCAATAAATTTCTGTACTTCAAACGGCAAAGACCCAAAAATGTCCTGCGCTTTTTGCATCACCGGCATGAGCGGGCCCGGCTTTTGCTTCATTTCATAGATTATCCCTTTTAATTCATCGAATTTCGCTTGTACTTCTGCAGTGTTTCCCATGGAAAAGTGCCTCCTTAAAAATCAACAATTCAGTTTTCTATTTGAGATTTTTGTTAATATTATTATTTTACCATATGATAATTGAATTTGCACGACTTTTTGTGAAATTACTCACACAATTTTTCCAGAACCGATTTACGGTCTCTTTGTTTCACCTCAATAAATTCTTTTCTCTCTGCCATCTGCCACAAATTATGTGCGTCAGACGAATGAATCTGTTCAAATCTCGAAATATCATTTTCAATGGAGAGTCCACGCACAACTTCAATTGTTTTAAACTCGATTTGCGGCGGAAAAAAACCCAGATTCGCAAGTACCGAATTCGCACCTTTGTTTACATGAGCCGGTACGACGCAGCCGCCATATTCCCCTGCCAGAGAACAGCATTCATCCATGTCATACGGAAGCGCCGAAATCAAAAGCTTATCCAAAGTCCCTATAACTTCATCATTTTCGTCCATAATCAACTGGTTTCCAAAAAAATCCGGCTTGTTTTTGATGTCCGGAAGCGCCGCATACAGCAGATCCCCAAACTCGCATGCACATCCGGCATCTTCAAAAAATGCCAGCACATGCACTTCCTCCGCCGTTGTCATTTCAATTCCCGGCAAAAATAAAATGCCGGCCTCCCCCACGACCTTTTCCACAGCCATTATATTTTTAGCGCAATTATGGTCGCTCACCGTAATCAGGTCAAGCTCTTTGAGTCTTGCCATATTGACAATATTATTCGGCGTCATATCATCATCCGCACAGGGAGACAATGCCGAATGGATATGAAGGTCGTAATACAGCCGCATGTCAGCTCCCGACGCCCAACCTGCACAAATCGCAGCACAAGGCATACGCAGTCTTGGATGATGAGTATACAGGAACCCCTTCTTCCTTTGCTTTTTCCAGCGTTGTTTGCGGAACGTCGATATTTTCAGGTATGATCACACAGGCAAAATCGTGCAAGCAGGCCACTGCCACCACATTTAAATGGGTCTGTACCGTAATCCATGCCATGCCCGCCTCTCCTCTTGCCATAACCCAGCTCAAAAGATCGCATACGCATCCATCTGTAACCTCAGTCGTTTCCGGAAGCCCCTCCGTCAGAAGCTTGAGTCCCATTTTTTCTGCAATTTCTGCTGTCTTCATCCGTCTTCCTCCTCTTTATTATCTTTGCTTGCCAAATCGACCATCTCCTCTGCGAGGAAACGCACTTTTTCCTTAAGCATAAATACACAATCCATTTCGGTTGCATGCCCTCTGACAATATCTTCTGCAAGGGCCCGGCAACTGGGCGCGCCGCAGCTTCCGCAATCCATGCCCGGCAATTTTTCCATTAATTCCTCTATTTTCTGTATTTTTTTCAACGCCTCCATACGATCGTCGTCAAGCTTCATAACGTCTACAGGCTCAATTTCCTTTTTTGCAGCTGCCACTCCTGTTTTCGCGTACTCCTCGGCCTGCTGTTCAATCGCCTCATCAATTCCAATTTCATCACAGATTTTTCGCACGCGGGACTGTGCGACAAATGAGCTTTCAAACACGAGAGGTCCGCCCACGCAACCGCCAACACACGCAAGTCCTTCGAAATAATCAAGATCCTTGAGTTTATCGTTTTCAATATCTTCCAGCGCGTGCGCCACATTGCCAATTCCATCGACGGCAAGCGCATTTTTCTCGCCGATTGCATAAATTTCGCCGCCGCTGTTTGCCCATCCGATTCCCTTTGCCGAAGCCTTTGCCGCATCAAATCTTTTCGCATCGGCAGCCTTTAGCTGCCCTGTTAAAAGACCATAAACTTCCAGAATGGAAATAGCCCCATCCACATCGCTTTTGTCCTTTGCGAGCGGCGCCTTGATGCTCGTCATTTTCGCGGGGCAGGGCGTAATAAAATACGCTCCCACCTCCGAAATATCGACTCCGTGCTTCTTTGCAAACTCTTCCTTTGCAACTTTTGCCGCAACCTCGACGGGCGCGTCAACCTGTACTACATTTTCCAGCAATTCCGGAAACTTCACCTGAATCAGACGCACAACAGCCGGACACGCAGAAGAAATCAATGGCTTGGCGTGCGCTTTTCCAAGCTCTTCCGCAATTGCCTTAGAGCATATTTCCGCCCCCTTGGCAACCTCGAAAACATCGTCAAATCCCATGGATTTAAGACCGGAAAGCACCCTATCCACCCTGTCCTTTTGCCCCAGTATTTTGAACTGAGCATATAGGGCCGGGGCAGGCAGGGCAATTTTGTATTTAAAATCGTTGATGCTTGAAAGCGGATCCGTCACTGCTTTTTTCGCATGATAAGGGCAAACCCTGATACATTCTCCGCAGTCAATGCACCGCTCTTTCAAAATCTTCGCTTTCCCCTTTTGCACACGAATTGCTTCTGTCGGGCACCGTTTAATGCAATTGGTGCAGCCGGAACATTTTTCTTTTTCCAGGCGCACCGAATGAAAATATTTTTCCATTGCTCCATCAATCCTATTCATTTGGCTATGACATTTGGAATTTCATAGTGACCGTAGTGCCGGCGGGACTGGATTCAATCTGCATATTATCGCTGTTCTTATTGATATTTGGCAGCCCCATGCCCGCGCCAAAGCCCATCTCCCGAACCGTATCCGACGCCGTTGAATATCCTTCCTGCATTGCAAGATCGATGTCAGGGATTCCCGGACCCGTATCCGCGCACACAATTGTAATCAGTCCATCCTCGATGTCAAGTGTAATCTGTCCGCCATAACTGTGAATGATCATATTAATCTCCGCCTCATAGGAAGCAATCGCGATCTTTCTGATCAAAGAATAATCCACGCCTATTTTTTTTAGCGTATTTTTAATTTGCGACGAGGCCTCCCCCGCCGCTACGAAATCATCTTTTTTTATTTCGAATTCACAGGTGTAAGCCATCCTCTTATCCCTCCCGCATGCCGCCTTTGAGCCCCTCCTGATAGAGCATGCCGCATGTGGTAAACATCGGCTTATCCGTCGCCAGCAATACCATGTCGCGTTCCTCTGCCATATCGACGATCTCCTGTGCAGGACGTTTTCCACGCACAAACAGAACACACGGAATATCCATCATTTCAGCTGTGCGGATGACGTGATTGTTCACAAGGCCCGTCATCAAAATTGCATCGTGCTTTGTAAATGCGAGTACATCGCTCATCATGTCTGCTCCGCACGCACAAAGGATTTCTATATCCGGCTGCCCTTCCCCACAAAGAAATTCCGCATCAAGCAGCTTCACTATTTCACTTACTTTCATATAACCCACTCCTTATTTTGCATTATTGATATTGTTCAATTTGGATATCGACAGAATCGAATATCTTTTTCGCAAATTCATCCGGGTACGGATGCTTATAGACAACCCTTATAATTCCCGCGTTTACAATCATTTTTGCGCAAATCGCGCACGGCTGATGCGTGCAGTACATGGTCGCCCCATCAATCGGAACGCCCAGTTTTGCCGCCTGAATAATCGCATTTTGCTCCGCATGAATCGCATAACATAATTCCTGCCTTTCTCCGGATGGAATCCCAAGATTGGTTCTCATGCATTCGCCACGATCCTTGCAACTATCCATGCCCGCAGGCGCGCCGTTATAACCGGTGGTGACAATTCTCTTGTTTTTTACGATAATTGCACCAATGCTCCTGTTTGGCTTATAGCAGCTCGTCCAATGAGAAATTTCTTCCGCAAGGTCCATGAACCTTTTATCCCATTTATCCATATGCTTCCCCTCTGTATTAAAATAATTGCGTATTTTATTTGCTTGAAAGTATGTTTGTATTATAACTACATTATATTTATAATACAAGGTTTCGCCCTGCAAGTCGAGAGCGTATTTATGCGTAATCGCTTTTTATTCGAAGTATTTAAGAGTATTTATGTAATATTTTAAAATAAATCTAATTTTTAATCATTTTCAAAGAATGACGTTGGTTGATTTATTGTTCGATTACCGATATTATAAGTTTTAGAAATATTAGCACTCACCAATATCGAGTGCTAACACATTTAAAAATTATAAATCATTATATTAACAGGAGGTATTTGAATATGACCATTAAACCTTTGGGTGACAGAGTTGTCATCAAATCAGTAGAAGCGGAAGAAACCACAAAAAGCGGCATCGTATTGCCCGGATCGGCTCAGGAAAAACCGCAGGTCGCGGAAGTAGTTGAAGTTGGCCCCGGCGGCGTGGTAGACGGAAAAGAAATCAAGATGGAAGTGAAAAAGGGCGACAGAGTCCTTTATTCCAAATATGCCGGCACTGAAGTAAAGCTGGATGGAGATGAGTTTATCATCGTTCGTCAGTCCGACATTCTCGCAATCGTAAAATAAGAAGGAGGCACATTGATTATGGCAAAACAATTGAAATTCGGCGAAGAAGCTCGCCGCGCACTGGAAAAAGGCGTTAACCAGTTAGCAGATACGGTAAAAGTGACATTGGGACCGAAGGGCAGAAACGTTGTCCTCGATAAAAAATTTGGCTCTCCCCTCATCACAAATGATGGTGTGACAATCGCGAAAGAAATCGAGCTTGATGATCCTTTCGAAAATATGGGCGCTCAGCTTGTTAAAGAAGTCGCAACAAAGACAAACGATGTTGCGGGCGACGGTACAACCACCGCTACGCTCCTTGCTCAGGCAATCATCCGTGAGGGTCTCAAAAATGTTGCAGCAGGCGCAAACCCGATGGGCATCAAGAGAGGCATCCTCTCCGCTTCCGAAACGGCTGTAGCTGCTCTGAAAGAGATGTCCAAGCCGATTGCCGACAGCAAAGCGATCTCTCAGGTTGCCAGCATCTCCGCCGGCGACGACCGTATTGGAAAGCTGATTTCTTCTGCTATGGAAAAAGTTGGAAACGACGGCGTAATCACAGTGGAAGAATCCAAGACGATGCAGACAGAGCTTGACGTTGTGGAAGGTATGCAGTTTGACCGTGGGTATGCTTCCGCATACATGGTAACAGATACCGACAAAATGGAAGCGGGTCTTGACGACGCGCTCATTTTTATCACAGATAAAAAAATCACGAACATTCAGGATCTG
>CAZQDA010000039.1:0-23785 GCA_964592155.1 uncultured Christensenella sp. | reverse complement strand
CACGCGTCTCGATTTCTACAGAGTTCAAAGCATATTCCAGCGCTTCTTTTTTCATGTTTTGTCCTCTCTTTTCATTGAAATCATTGTTCCAACCGGAAAGATATCATCATTACCAGTTTAAAACATTCCCGCATCAAAATCAAACATTATCCTTCCCAGGTCACGGTTTCGCCCCTGTCCATGGGCAGAACAATCTTCCCGCCCTTTGTGTGCAGCGCGTCCGCCGTGCGGATCGCTTTTGCGGCGGTGCTTCCCGCGCCGCCATAGTGCATGGGAAATACAACGCGTGCGCCCGCGGCATCCATAAAATAGGTAAGCCCCCAAAGCAGGCTGTTATCAAGCCGCGGATCAACCGGCACAAAGGCAATGTCAATCTTTTCTCCTGCGAGCAGGTTGATCTCTTTCTGGTAATCCCGGGCCATATCCGCGTTCCATTGCGGATCCTCGCCCTCCCAGTGCCACCAGTTCAGGTCGCCCGCGTGATAGATGGTAAGCCCGTCCGCCTGAATCAGGAACGCGACCCCCGCGTCTGTGGAACGCAGGGTTTTGATGCTGACATCCTCCAGCGCGTATTCCTGCCCCGCCGAAACGATCAGCGCATCCGGCGCGCGGCGCACATCGCTTGAAACAATATAATGAATCTTCGCAACCGTCTCTTTCCATTTGAAAATCATGGGGTTAAAATGATCCGCATGCGCATGGGAAACAAACACAAACACGTTTTGCGTTTTGATTTCCTCTGGATCGATCACGCCGCCCGCAAGCCCCCTTGCGCCGCCCGCGCTTTGAGTGTTCCAGCAATCGAAAATGAAAAAATGGTTTTGCGTTTTGACCGCAAACCCGCTGTTGTCAAGATAAGTGATTTCCGCTTTCACCGTGTGCCCTACCTTTCCGCTTTTCTTTTATTATACCAGTATTTTGCTAAAAAGACATAAAAAACGGATGGACGCATCCACCCGTTTTTCTGTCACACAATATTGCTGCCCTGCCGGTATTCCTTGGGAGAAATGCCGTATTTTTCGCGAAACCTTCGATAAAAGTAGCTATTGTTCTCATATCCCACCGCCGCCGCGATGTCACTCACCGAAAGGCTTGTTTTGCGAAGCAGGTCGAGCGCCACATGAAAGCGTTTGCGCTGCAATAATTCTTTGAATGTGCTGCCCGTATTTCGGCTGATGATCCTCGAAAGCGAGGACAGCGACTGGTTTAATTCCTCCGCGAGCGCGGTGAGATCCGCATCCTTATAGTGCATATCCACATACCGGAGTACGGTCATCATAATCCCGTTTTCGTATTCATATTTCTTGCCCACATCGATGCGGTCGGTGTGGTTCATCAAATGCATGAAAAGCAGCATCATGGTGGTCTGGTTGATTTTTTCCTCGTCCTTCTTGCGCCACATGAGCGAATACAGCATGTTTTCGATCAGGTTTTGCGTCTCCGGAAGATCGGCGACCCTGCAATGCAGATAACGTATTTTTCCGGAATCTGCGCGCAGCGTATCCGCCAGAAAATCCGTGAGTACATTTCCGCTTTTCAGAGCGCCGAACGCCGTATCGAAAAACTCCGGCAGAATGATGAAATTAACGCCAATATCCTCCTGCCTCGCGCGTTTGATGGAGTGATACAGATGCTGGTTGAGCAGGAGAATCTCTCCCTGACGGAGCACGAGCTCCCGCCCTTCAATCAAATGCGTCACGCTGCCCTTGCACATATACATCATCTCGATGTAGTTGTGCCGATGCCTTGGAAAATCGATAAAGCGCGTGTGCGGGCGAATCTGGATCAACATTCCCTTGCTCAGCATTTTCTTGCTGTCCACGGCGAAGTCTTCCCCTGAAAAGTAATTTTCCGGCACAATGCCCGCACCCTCTAAAAATCGCTGTTCTTCCGCTGTCGGCGGCTCTATTTTTTTGAGTATTTTCTCATTCATGGCAACCCCGAACGGTTAGAGCGTCGGAAATCCAACCCTATCCTCTCTTTTTTTGAACCTCCGCCTCATACCGCGCAAGCTCTGCAAACCAGTCCTCTTTTTCCGGCACGCCCGCCCGTGCGCAGACTTCGTTCCACACGTCCCCGAACGGATAGAGCTTGAGTTCTTCCTGCCACATCATCAGCTCTGTGAGCCTGCCCTCTTTTTGCAGCTGCGCAAGCTTTTGGTTGGGCGTGAGCAAGGCGTACAGCAAAGATTTGAGCATATTGCGCATACCCACCACCCAGGCGGAAACACGGTTGATGCTCGCGTCAAAGAAATCAAGCCCGATCATCACGCGTGACAGCGCGTCCGCGGCGACGATTTCTTTGGCAATGTCGCGCACTTCGTCGTTAAACAGCACCACATGATCGCTATCCCAACGCACGCCGCGCGTCACATGCAGCGCAAGCTTATCATAGTAAAGCAGCATGGAGGAAATTTTATCGGCAACCGATTCCGTCGGATGAAAATGCCCGTTGTCGAGCAGGCAGAGCACATCCGATTGCGCCGCATAGTTCATATAAAATTCATGCGAGCCCACCGTATAGGATTCCATGCCAATTCCAAACACCTTGGACTCCACGGAAACAAATACCTTGGAACGGTCAAAATCAATGGACAAAATCTGATCCAGCGAATCTTTGAGCCGCGCGCGCGGGGACATGCGGTCCGCCGGCACATCTTTGCTGCCGTCCGGAATCCAGATGTTCACAAGGCTGTGCGTATTTAGCTCCTCCGCAAAATACTGCGCGATGCGGATACACGCCTTGCCATGGTCGATCCAAAATTTGCGGATGTTCTCGTCCGGACTGGAAAGCGTGAACTCGTCCGCATACGGATGCGAAAAATAGGTAGGGTTAAAGTCAAGGCCGAGACCGCTCTCTTTTGCAAACTCCACCCATTTTTTAAAATGTTTGGGCTCAAGTTTATCCCTGTCCGCAAACTCCCCTGCTTCAAATATAGCATAATTTGCATGGAGATTCAGCCTGTGTTTTCCGGGAATCAGGCTCAGCGCCTTATCGATGTCCGCCATCAGCTCTTGCGGCGTGCGCGCCTTTCCGGGATAGTTTCCCGTAGCCTGAATGCCGCCTGTAAGCGCGCCTTCCCTGTCAAACCCCGCGATGTCATCGCCCTGCCAGCAGTGCATGGAGATCGGTGTTGCCGCGAGCAGCGCAATTGCCTGTTCTGTGTCTACCCCGATTCCCGCATAAAGTTCCTTTGCTTCTTCATATCGTTTGCTCATTTTTTGTTATCCCCTTTTTCCTTTTTTTCCTTGTTTTTTACCTGTCTGTGTTTGTCTAAAAAACTGTGTAAGTTTCGCATGTGTTGGTTGCTCTTTTTCTTTATTATACTTGACTTTATATAAAAAGTAAGGACGCTATTTTAAAAAATATACGTCCTTACTTTCCATTTTCTATCTGGATAAATCTTATTTGGAAAGCGATTTTCTATCGCCCTAACACACCATAGAGAACAACCCCTGCCGCGCCTGAGACCAACATGACCAGCATGGGATTCCATTTCCATTTGCGCAACAGCAAAAGGCAGGCTGCAAACAAGGCAAGCGCTATGGCATTAAAGCGCATTGCGCCGCCAAACGGTTCGGGCGATCCGCACAACGCAATCAGCAGAATGGTACCCGCCGATGCGGCAATCAGGCCCACTGACGCGGCGCGCAGCCCGCTCAAGACATCTGTTACCGCAGCCACATTGCGATATTTTTCAAATATGCAAAACAGCAGGATCGAGATCAAAAAGCCTGAAATCACACATCCAAAGGTGGCGACAAGCGCGCCCGGAATCCCCGCGATGCGAATGCCCACAAAGGTAGAAGTATTGACCGCAATCGGGCCCGGCGTCATCTGTGAAATGGTAATGATGTCTGTAAATTCCTGAAAGCTGAGCCACTTCTGGGTATTAACCACAGATTCCTGAATCAACGGAAGCGTCGCATAGCCGCCCCCAATGCTAAACAGGCCAACCTGCAAAAACTGGAGCAGAAGATTAAGCAGGACGTTCATCTTTTGCCCTCCTCTTTTTCTTCAGCCATCCACTGAGCAAGCAAAGCACAGCGCTCGCGATAATCACGAACATCACATTCACACCAAGGAAAAATACCAAAAAGAAAGACGCGGGCAGAAGAATGGAAAGGAGCAGCTGCTTTTCCTGAAAGACCGCTTTGCTCATATCCCACACCACATCCACAATCAGCGCGCACACGCCCGCCTCCATGCCTTTCAAAGCAGCGGAAATGATCCAGTTATCGCGGAATGCCTCATAGCACGCCGAAATGACAGACAGAATCATCAGTGGCGGCACCACAGCCGCAATGCAGCTGATGACCGCGCCCTTCATTCTGGCGACCCGATAGCCCGCGACTGCGGAAAGATTGATGGCGATTGCGCCCGGCGAGGACTGCGCAATTGCCGCCAGATTCATCAGTTCCTTTTCATCAAACAGTTGTTTTTGCTCTACATAATATTTGCGGATCATGGGAACCACCACATAGCCCCCGCCGAATGTAAACGCGCTGATGATAAAGTTGACCCCAAAAAGCCACAGCGCCGATACCTTTTTTTTCTGTTCCATAACTATACTTCCCCCCATACAATCCTAATTATAGCAATTGCCAACCAATCATTAAAATGATATTATTTTATTATTACCATGATAATTTAGTAATGTATTGAGGATAGATTTATGAACATCAGACAATTACAGGTGTTTGCGGCGGTGTGTGCAGAGCTCAACTTTACCCGCGCGGCGCAAAAGCTTTATATGACCCAACCGGCGGTTTCCCATGTGATCGCCGATCTGGAGAGGGAAACCGGCTGCGTGCTGTTTGACCGCATCGCGCGGAAAATATACCTGACACAGGCCGGAGCGCTGTTTCTGGAAAAAGCGACGCGGCTTTTGGAGCTTTACGGCGGCCTTTTTTCCTGCGCGCCCGATTTGGAACAAAAAGCGCCCATCCGCATAGGCTCGTGCATTACCATTGCCAATTTCCATCTGCCGCAAATGATGCAGGTTTTTAAAAAAGAGTGCGGAGAAACGCCTTTTTCCATTCTTGTGGACAGTGCGCGCCATATTCAAAGCAAGCTACTGAAAAACGAGATTGACGTTGCGCTCATTGAAGGCGTTATCCCTCACGCCTGTCTGGAAAAGCATGCCTTTTCCTCTTTTGAGATTGCCGCCGTATGCTCGCCCGACTATCCCGCAGCAAAAAAAGGCGCGCTCAGCATTGCCCAGTTCACAGCGGAAGACCTTTTGCTGCGCGAGCAGGGCAGCGCCATCCGCGACGCGCTCGATAGCGCCCTGCTGCTGCACAACGCGGCAGCTGACCCCAAGTGGACCAGCGTAAACTCTCAGGCGCTGATCGAGGCCGCAAAAGCGGGGCTGGGGATCAGCGTGCTTGCAAAGGCTCTGGTGGAAAAAGAACTTGCGCACGGGCGTCTTAAAGAGCTTACCGTGCAGGGATTATCCCTTACCAATACCAATTATGTGGCATTTCACCGCGATAAATACCTGAGCGCGCCGCTCAAATTTTTCATTGACATTGTACGATCAAAAAAACCGCCCAAACGGACGGTTTCCAGTTTCTGAAATTTATTTCTCTTTTTTCTCCTGCGCGTCGTCCTCTTTCTTATCGTCAAACCTGATAAAGGACGCTGATACGCCGTCGTCAAATTCTTTTTCATCCAAAGGGTCGGTGAGCACAATCGCCTCTTCGGCTTCGAATTCGCCCGGCTCGGTTTTTCCTGCCATCATAAGCACCTCCTTATTACTTTAATGTAACCCGCTTATAACGCCTTAAACATCCGCGCTTACTTTCCAAACAGGCGGGAGGCATATTCCATGTTTTTGATCACCGGTACGCGGAAAGGACAGCGCTCTTCACAGCTTGCGCACCCAATGCAGTCCGCTCCTGTTTTTTCAAGGCCGGCATAGTGCTGCGCCACGCTGGGCGGAATGCTCTTCTCGTCGAGTTTTGCGATATCGAGATATTTATTAACCGCTGCGATATCGATTCCCGCGGGGCAGGGCTGGCAGTGGCTGCAATAAACGCAGTGACCCTCAAAATCCTTTTGCAATCCCGCAACCGCATCCGCATAGTCGCGCTCTTCGCCGGACAAATCAAGATAACGCAGCGCCTGCATCATCTCATCACGGGAGCTTGCGCCGATGAGCGAGCTGACAACGGCAGGACGGGTGAGCGCATAATGGATGCACTGTGCAACCGTGAGCGGCTTTTGAAAGGGCGTATGCTCTTTGGAAAGCAACTTGCCCGCACCCAGCGTTTTCATGACTGTGATCGCCACATTTTTTTGTTCGCACAGTCGGTAAAGCTCCATCCTGTCCGGTTGCACATTGCGGTAAATATCATCCGCAAAGGCAGGGTCCAGCGTATCTAACACGTCCGTTCCTTCCGGCGTCATATCAAAGGCGGGATTGATGCTAAACATCAATAGCTCCACAATCCCTGTCTCGACTACTTTCTTTGCAATTTTAGGGTTATGTGAGCTTGCGCCGATTGCGCGGATCACGCCATCCCGTTTCAGCTTTTGCGCATAGTTTACGATGTCAGAATGGAATACCTGATTAAAATGCTCTTCCGTATCGATGAAAAACAACATACCGATATCAATGTAATCCGTTTTCAGATGTTTCAAAAGCTGCTCGAAATACCGCTGGCAGGTGGGAAGGTCGCGGGTGATGTCATACTGCTCATGGATATCCGCAGAACCGATGTGTCCCTGAATCAAAAATTCTTTGCGCCGCCCCTCCAATGCCTTTCCAAAATTGCTGCGCACCTCATCTCCCGGCATAAAAAGGTCGATGATATTCACGCCGTTTTCATAGGCCGCGTTAACCGTTTCTTCCATCCGCTCATAGGGCTTGCCGTCCAGATGCTCGCCCCCAAGGCCGATTACGCTTGCAGACATGCCTGTCGTTCCGATTTTTCTGTATTCCATTGTGTCCCCTCCTGAAATTCTTATCTTCATTATAGAGCGTTTCGAAGAACAACGCAATGAGCCAATGCTTTTATAAAAAAGGGAACCGCTTCACCAAATTTGGAAAACGGTTCCTTGATTTTGCAGGGATGCTGATGAAATCAGCCCTCTCGCCTTGATTTTTTATACGTTCAGCGTAAGGGTCAAAAGCGCATCGTGCGACGCTGCTTCCGAAAGAATCTCGTCTGTGAGCGCCGTGCCGGCGGCCACGCTGAATTTTTCATCGTCGCTCTTCACATCGATTTTCACGGTTTTTCCAAGCAGGAACGCATAAGATTCCTGATCGACCGCACTTTTCTTCGGCTTTGCCGGTTCTGCCTTTGCTGCCGGCGCGGCGGTGATTTTGGACATATTATCTCCGGACGGATCGATGAACACCATGCGGCCCGCAAGCGTAGCCACTTTATCCATCTCAAACTGCATATCGTTATCCAGGAACAAGGTTGCAATCTGACCTGATTTTTCATCAAACGCGAAATCCACAACTGTGCCCATGATGTCTCCCGTGCTGGAAAGCGCGGTCGTACCCAGAATGAAAAATCCCTTTTCGATCTGCTCGAGAAGGTCTTTTGACTCATACATTCTCTGCGCGTTGGCGGTTGTTGCAGTCATAATATAATCCGATCCCACGCCCATCACGTCAGACAGCTTAAGCGCGCGGAACTCATACCCGTTTACACTCTTTAGAATCAGGTATTCCACATCTTTTGTATCCACATTGACCATAAAATCCTGCGCTGCTCCGTTTTCGAGCCCTTCGCGCACGCCCATGACCTTTAAGCCTAATACTTCGCTTGCTTTTTTCATTTGTTCATCCTCCATTATTTTCTGGTTAAAACCTAGTTTCGTTTATTTGATGGTATTGTCTGTTCCCTCAAGCACTGTTCCTTTGATCTCGTGAAAATAATCCTCCGAAATCTTTTCGCTTTCCACAATTTTACCGTCCAAAAGGTAATTGCGATAGGTTTCCACCTGATACCCTTTACGCCCTGTTATCGTGGTTTTGCGCTGCCCTGCCGGCAGTTCGTCCGTATAGATCACTTCCGGTTTTGGAACCGGTATTTCTTCCAGAATATTGCTTTCAATCTGTATCTCATATTCCGACGGCTGCCCAAAAATCTGAATGCTTACGTTGTGATCATAAAAATCCGCGGCAATATACATAGGATACTCCGTCGTATTCTTAATTTTCAGGTCTTTATCATCCCAGTTGAGCGTGGCATCCTGCCCGATCGGAAGGTATTCCGACGGCCACGAATGACGCACCCGTTCCACGATCTCCATATCAGCCAAAAGAGCCGCGTTGTAAAGCGTACCCGCCACCTGACAAATTCCTCCGCCAAGCTCGTCTACCAGTTTCTTTCCGTCCATGATCGCCGGCGCCTCTTTAAATCCTTTTTCCGCGGTGCGCTCGCCCACCAGCTCATTGATGGACAGCGTCTCTCCGGGCTGCAGTACAAGCCCGTTTATTGCTTTACACATCAGCTGTATATTGACATCCCTGTTTTCGTTGTTGGTTGCTTTTGTCTCACATTTGCCGATAAGCTCTGTATTTTCTTTGAGCTCCTGCTCTGTGATCTCCGGCATAATCCGCTCGTTCTGCACGCCCAACTTGCTGTAATCCTGCGCGCCGATCCGTTCCTTGAGCAGCGCAGTCAGCGCGTCCGCATTCGCCGTTACGCCGGGTTCTTCGGACGTATAGCTGAACTCATGGGTAGATTTATCAAATTTTGCCTGCGCATCAAGCGGCGGCTCTCCATTCTCTTTGATAAACTGCTCCACCGTATCCTTTAGCTTTGCATCGTCGATTTCAATCGTCGTCCGGAAACTTTTGGGGTTGAGCGTCTGCTCATAATCCACAAACACATTCCCTGTTTTATTATAGGAAAACGCCTGATCCGTTATGGCGGCCACATCGTCCTTGATTCCAAGCTGCTCTGCCGTAAACACCTGCTGCGTTCCGTTAAACACCACCGGTATTTCAATTTTGGCAAGCTCTCTATCTTCATGGTCTTTGGTAAGCGTGAGGCCTTCTTTGAGCGTAAGCCCTGTAAGGTCGAGCCCGTCTACCGTGGTTCCCTGCGCAAAAACGCTTTTATCAAGCAGCCGCCCCATTCCAAAATACGCGCCCGCCATAAGCATTGCGCCAAGGCATAAAAACACAATGACAAAGCTAACCGCCGTCCGTTTTTTCGGAGCTTCTCTTTTTTGTTGTGTTACGTTATTCTCTTCCCTCATATATCCTTAGCTTTCAGCATCTTCAATATCAGTTTCAGCTGTTCCTTTTCCTCCGGAAGCAAAGCATATCCTCCATTTAAAACTGAAAATACCTGTTTGAGCGCCTGAGGGTACATTCCCTGCGAAACCAGCGAACGCAGTTCATCCATATCGGCCTGTTTGCGCTCAAACAAAGCAAGCTCGCGCGCCGCTTCTTCCTCTTCCTTCTGCCTGGCAAGCGCCGCTGCGGCCTCTTCTTCCAGCTTTTTTTGCCGCGCTGCTTCTTCCTCTTTCCGTCTCTTTTCGGCCTCGGCTTCCTGCTCTTTGCGTTTCTTCTCCGCGGCCTTTGCTTCCTGCTCTTTACGCCGCTGCTCTTCGGCCTCCTGCTGCCTTACTTCCTCAATATATTCCTCAGGCTCCTTGTTCTTCATATATTTGAGAACACTGACCTTTTCTTCGATCTGCAATCCGCTCAGTTCTTCCAGTTTCATACTGTTCTCCGTTTCCAAAACAGGCGATGCACTCTGCTTGCGGTCTTTGACTTCCTCCGCTTCCTGTTTCTCTTCCTGCATTTTTTCGGATACCGGCTTCTGTACGGCTAATTCAGGCTCCGGAAGTTCGGTTTGTTCTGCCTGACCTGCCGCATCCGGCTCCCTCTTGCTGAACTGGAACCACTCGAGACCTTCTTGTGGTTTTTTCTCCTGTGATTCCAAAGCTGGGTTGTCTGGTATTATTTCTGTTTCTTTTATGGAGATTGCCCTTCCCCTTCGTTCTTTTGATGCGTGGTTCCTGCCCCCGGAGGCTGCCCGGAATTCTTCTTCCGTCATATAACCCTTTTTCGCGCCATATGCTGCCGCAGGCTGCATTGCTTTTTTCAGACCGCGCTGCGTAACCGACAGATAGATTGCGTAAAGCACAGATAGTATGACCAGCGCCGCCAATGCCGCCAACACAATGATAAGAACGCTTTTCAGGTAAGCAATACAAAAATATAAGACCAGAGAAAGGGTCAGGCCTGCCACAATCACAAAAATCCCGCCTGCCATCCTCTGCAACGGGTTCTTTTTATTCAGCAGGCATACCGCTATGATCCCTGCCGCCGCCAATATAATGATTAGTATGATTCCCAAAGATTCCGTTCTCCTTATATTGCCTTCACATTAATTTTTTTGAAAATTCCGCGGGTACAAAAATTCCTTTTTCCGGTTTTTTGCCTTGCCTTTGCAACGTTCAAAACTGTGAAATTGCAACTCCTCATCTTTCATATTACTCACATTCGGATTTTTGTCAATACTAAGCTGCCCCAGGGCTTTTTTGACCACAATATACAAGCCTTTCGGTTGTTTTGAGCACAACATCTGGTTACCAGTGTTGTACTCACTTTTGAGGTTGATCCTGTCCCGGAATTTTGAAGCTTCCCCAAAATAGCGATATATAAAAATCATGTTATCTGATATCTTACTGCGTGTCAATAAGTTCGCGTGATTCGCCGATAAACCGACACAAACATTTTTACATAATTGTCACATTTGTTCACATTTTTTTCATGAAAACCGCATTTTTTATTCATAATTCTATTTTATAATCATAACAGAACAACAAATTTTTTCATTTTCTTCCTTATAACTGCGGGCGCACGGCATCAAACCATGCGCCCGCTTTGATTGAACACGCCAATCTGGTGTATATATAATATAACAGGCTCTAAAATCAAAGATAGAGGGGGAAACAACGAATGAAATTTCAAACAGAAAAAAACCGCATATTTTTTGAGGATGAGCAAGGCCGCATACTTGCGCAAGTCAGCTTTCCCAGCATTTCGGAAACGCGGGTCGACATCGAGCATACCTTTGTGGATCCTTGCCTACGCGGGCAGGGCGTAGCCGGAAAGCTTGTGCGCGCCGCTGCGGATGAAATCAGAAAAACGGGCAGGACGGCGATCTGCTCTTGTCATTTTGCCGCAAGCTGGCTTAAAAGCCATCCTGATTATGCCGACATTTGTGAGGATCAATAAATCCGCAAGCGATCAGGTAAAGCATGTTCAAACCGCGCTATTTTTCCTGCCGTAAGCGTTCCTTTCATTCGGCGGGGTTTTTGCAAGCCTTATACAGACGTTTTGGAAAACGCGTCAAAGACAAGCGCAAGGCCGCCCATTGCTCCGCTTAAATTGCCGAACGCAAACTTTGCTTTTTGTGCTTTTTTCGCGCTTGCGGGGTATTCCCTGCGTTCCAGATATTCAATGATTTTTTGATAGAGCAGCGGGCAATCGTGTACAAAATTTCCGCCGAGACAGATTCGCTGAGGGCTTAAGAGGCTGAGTGTGTTGCCCAGCGCAACGCTGATATAGAACGCGCATTTTTTGACCGCCTCGACGCACACCGCATCCTGCTTTTTCACTCCGCTTACAACATCCTGATAGGCAAAACGTTGGGGCAATATGCTTTTTTCTCCCGCCGCAATCATTTCCTGTGCATAACGCACCGCCGCAATGCCTGCCGCATGAGCCTCGAGGCATCCTTTTGTGCCGCAGGTGCAGGGGAAGCCATCAAGCTGAACGATGGTATGCCCAATGTCCATCGATTCCCCCTCTTTTTCCTGAAAGATATCGCCATTCAAAACCAGCGCTCCGCCAATTCCCACATCACCGACCTTAATGCCTAAAATCCGCTTTGTGCCAGCTGCGTCGCTGAACCAGAATTCGGAAAGAGCCGCGCAGGAGGTTTCTTTACTGGTGTAAACGGGCATTTGCAGACGCTCTGACAAAATACTCCGGATGGGTACATCGATCCATTGCGGAAAATTGGGAGGATTGATCATAATTCCTTTTTCATAATCGCACGGCCCCGGAACGGCAAGCCCCAGCCCCAGTATCTTTTTCCGGTCGATCCCTGCCTCCTGAACTGTTTTTTCCACCAGCGCGGTCATTTGGTCGATCACCGCATTTTTTCCGTCTTCCAGATGAACGCTCTGCCTTTTGCTGACCAATACGTCCGCCTTAAAATCACTCACCACACAGGTCAGGTTTGACACCTCCAGCTCCAACCCGACCGCGTAACCTGCGTTTGCGCTTAATTCCAGCAAAATCGGCTTGCGTCCGCCTTCCGATTCTCCACACCCCACCTCAACCAGATATCCAAGGCTCATCAAGGCGCCGGTTAGGTTGGTGATGGTGCCTGTCGTAAGCTCTGTTTGCCTTGCCAGTTCTTTTCTGGATACCTGTCCTTTTTTACGGATTGTGCTGAGCACATTTCTGGTGTTGATCTCCTTCATTGTTTTACTGTTAATCTTTTGTTTCATGGTCATCCCCGCAATCTTTTTGCCAGCTATTTTCCACACGCTGCGCGCGCGGATCGTCCCGTTTTTAGGAAAACGTTTCTCTGACGCTTTCATTTTAATATACGCTGGTTCTTTTTTCAATTATCATTCTTGTTTTGTATCGTATTTTTTCGGTTTTTTATTGCTTTTTTTCTGCAAAAAAGTTATTCTGATTTTGGTTTTAAGGGTCTTCCTTTCAAAAGGGCTTTGTTCCTTGAAAATAAGATTGAATTTATCATTAAGAAAGTCAAGATTCTTACGATATTATTATATAACAGTTTTTATCAAATGAGGTTGGCAAATTTTGTGGCAACCTTTCTTTTTCAGCCAAAACAGAAATGAGGTAACCGCTTCGTGAGTATTTTCAACCGTTTATCAAAAAAACTAGCTGAAACCCAGCCGGCAGAAGACCATTCCATCAAGGAGGAACCGGCTGTAATAAAAGATGAAGAATCCGCTTCAGAATGGCTTAATCCGGATGAAGTTCCTGCGTCTGTTTTTGACGAAGAGGGCTATGACGAAAACGGATATGACGCACAGGGCTTTGACCGTGACGGATTTGATCAGGGCGGATTTCCCCGCGGGATTCGCGAACCATTAAACCCTGCCGCAAAGCTCGAAGACGAAATCAAAAAATACCGCCGCAAAAACGGCTATTATGAATATGAAATGGCAATCTATGCGAATTTTCCTGATTTGAAAGATAATTTCGAGCAAAATCAGGAAGAGGCCGGAGACTTGATCTATAATCTTTTTCTGATTGATGAGGCTTACGCCCTGCGCCTGTGGAAATGGCTGCTTACCACCTTTCAAAGTACGCTCCGGCTGCCAAAAAACTCTTACCGCCTTGTGAGCGGGGTTTTATATTGTCTGGAACGCAACGGCATTGACCTGCACCGCCTGCTTCCTTACCTGAAAAACGACGACCAATTTGCGCAGTTGTTATTCTCCGAATCCTCTTACGCGGACGCGCGGCACGCGGCGCTGCTTTTGGCTTGTCTGTCCGGACCGGATGATGAAGCCAAAGCAAATACGCGAAACGCCATTGCTGCGGAAGATGGTTTTCTCCTGTTTGAAAAGCTTGCCGGCCTCTTGACCGCCAATCCTTATCTGGGACAAAAGGATGCGCTTCCGCTCGATAAAATGCTCAAGACCATCATTCAGGGGATTCCCGCTCCCGCCATGACAAGGGAAATCTACGATCTTTTGATGCGTTACATCAAAAAGAGCATCAAGCCGATGATGCGCAAAACACTGGTTGAAATGCTGGAAAATAATATGCGGTATTTTTATCAGGAAGAAAAACGAAAAAAAGCCGAGGAAGAACGGGCCGCGCGCATTGAGCAGGAGCGTCAAAAGCGTGAAAAGGAACTCAAATCCCATGAAAAGGATTTGTCAGAACGCAAAATACAGCGAACCAGCAGTGAGAAGTTTAACGAGCTGAAGGCTGAGGCAATCGCCCTGCGCAAGACAGACCCGCTCTGGGAAGGCGGACGGTTTGCCGACTTTCAGGAGCTTGCGGGCACAATGGTCGCTGCCAAAAACGGTCCGGCGATCAAAGAGCTCGTTGCCGGAGATCGTCTGGAGCTGGTACGCGAGCCAAGCAGCGGTGATCCGATGGCGATTTTTGTCACAGATATTCAAAGCCGGAAAATCGGCTATATCTCCAAGCATTCCAACACCCTGCTTGCGCTTTTGATGGACAGCGGGCAGAATATTTTTGGACGGCTTTATAGCGTCGGACAGCAAATGACGGAAAACCCCCAGGTTTGTGTGGAGTTGTTTATGGAAGAAGACAGCACGCAATGAGATCAAAAAAGCGCCTGCGGCTTTTACGTCGCAGGCGCTTTTTCGTTTCATTTTAAAACAGGTTTAATTCATCCTGACAAATCAGCTTAATGCCGTTTTTGGAAAGGACTTCGATTGCCTTTTCATTATCTTCCACACGGAAAATCATGTAGGCAAGGTCTTTTTTACGGCTGATAAACGCATACGTATACTCGAGATTGATTTTATCTTCCCCCAGAATGCGCAGCACCTTACTAAGCCCGCCTGGCTCGTCCGGTATTGCAACCGCGAGTACCGGCGTGATAGAGCAAATATATCCCGCATCTTTCAACACGGTCGCGGTTTTATAGGAATCGTCCACAATCAGCCGCAATATGCCAAAGTCACGCGTTTCCGCCACGGAGAGCGCCCGCATGTCGATGCCGTTTTCCTGAAGTACATCCGTTAACGCTGCCAGCTGGCCCGCATCATTTTCCAAAAAGATGGAGATTTGTTTTACAGTCATAACCTATACTCCTTTCCCTTAATAGAGGTTGCGTTTGTCGATCACGCGGACAGCCTTGCCCTCGCTGCGCGCAATGGTTTTGGGCGCGACAAGGTGAACCTGGGCATAAATGCCGAGCATGGCTTTGAGCGCGTCGATCAATTCTTTTTCCCTGTCATACACTTTACTGATGGTATCCGAGAACATTTCCGGCGTCATTTCCACCTGTACTTCCAGTTTGTCGCTGTTCTTTTCGCGGCTGACGATAATCTGGTAATTTGCCGGATAGCCCTTGTTTAAAAGCACTGTCTCGATCTGGGACGGGAACACGTTTACGCCCTTCACAATCAGCATATCGTCGCTGCGTCCGAGCGGTTTGGTCATTTTGACATGCGTTCTGCCGCACGAGCATTTTTTGCGGCTCAAAATACAGATATCGCGCGTGCGGTAGCGCAGCAGCGGGAACGCCTCTTTTGTGATGCTCGTGAACACAAGCTCTCCCTTTTCTCCATCCGGCAGTACCTCGCCCGTTTGGGGATCGATAATTTCCGCGATAAAATGGTCTTCATTGATGTGCATACCCGTTTGCTCGCTGCATTCGAACGAAACGCCCGGGCCGGAAATCTCGGTCAGGCCATAGATATCGTAAGCCTTGATCCCCAGCTTGTTCTGGATATCCTGCCGCATTTCCTCACTCCACGCTTCCGCGCCGAAAATGCCTGCTTTCAAGCTGATTTCATCCTGCAGTCCGCGCTCGCAGATCGTCTCTCCCAGAAAAGCGGCGTAGGACGGCGTACAGCATAAAATCGTGGAATGAAGATCAACCATAAACTCTATCTGGCGGTCCGTATTTCCAGACGACATGGGCAGGGTCAGCGACCCTACCTTGTGCGATCCGCCGTTAAGCCCCGGGCCGCCCGTGAACAGGCCATACCCATAGCTTACGTGCACAACATCCTGCTTGGTTCCGCCCACCGCCATGATCGCACGGGCACAGCAATCGTCCCACAAATCAATATCGTGCTGGGTGTAGAATGCCACCACACGTTTGCCTGTGGTGCCGCTCGTGGACTGGATGCGCACGGCTTCTTCCAGCGGAACTGCCAGCAATCCGTATGGATACGCCTCGCGCAGATCATCTTTTGTCAAAAAGGGAAGTTTGTGCAAATCCGCGGCAGACTGAATATCTGCCGGCGTAAGACCCTGTTGTTCCATCTTTTCCCTGTAATACGGCACATTGTCATAAACATGCTTGACCGTTTTCACAAGGCGTTCGTCCTGCCATGCTTTAATCTGTTCCTGAGAAGCGCATTCAATCTCAGGCTGGTAATACTGCTCCATAACTGATCGGTTCCTTTCCTTTGCACGCCGGACTTCCGGCCTTATTTTTCTGTTGATACTATCATACCATTTTCAGACCCGTGCGCAAATAGAAAACTGATAAATTTGCGCAAAAACAAAGAACCTTGATGCGGTGACATCAAGGTTCCTTGTTTGAATTTCATTTTTATTCCGCTTCCAGCAGATAGTCTTTCCTGTATTCATATACGCCGGATGCCGCTGTAAAAAGGACATTGGAGTATGGCTCCACTTCTCCGCTCCTGACAATAAATTTCGCCTCTCCGCCTAATTTTGCAAGCTCTTCCTGCGCAAGCGTGCTGATTTTTTGGTTCTGAAAGCGCCTCCTGATATAGTCAGCGCCCTTTTTATTGTTCTCAACCATTTCGCGCGCGATTATCACTTCCTCAACCACCACCTCGCAAAGGAGCGCTTCCACGCATTCCGCAAGGGTTGGGCTGCCGAATGTAACTGCAAGATCGACGCACTGCGCATCCTTTGGAATGGGGAAGCCCGCATCGCATACCAAAAAACGATCCGTATGTCCCAACCCTGCAATTTGTGCGCACAGCTGCCTGTTGATGATTCCGCCTTTTTTCATAGTCTTCTCCTGTTGCTTGCCTTTGCTGATTTAAAACTCAATCAGCACCTTCATGACGCTATCCTGCTCATTGATGGCGCATTCAAGCGCTTCCTGCGTTTTTTCAAATGGAAACGTCCTGCTGATCATATCCGCTACCCTTATCTGCCCGCTTGCGACCGCGCTGATTGCCATGGGATAGATATTCACATATCGAAATACAGAAATAACATCCGCCTCTTTATTGTTTGCCTCCATAAACCGGAAAGGCGTTTCTCCATGGACATTACCCACCATGACAATTTTACCGCCCGGTTTTACAAGATCGATTGACAGGGCTGCCGTAGCCGGATTTCCCGCTGTCTCGAATACGAGATCAGCCCCTTTGCCGCCGGTGAGCTCCATCACCCTGCTTTTCACGTCCTCTTTCTTTGCGTTTATAAGCTCGCTCGCGCCCATATTTTTCGCATTTTGCAGCCGGTTATCATAAAGGTCGGACACAATGATCCTGCTGACGCCCATGGCTTTGATCGACGCAACCGTCATCAATCCAATGCACCCCGCGCCCAAAACAACGGCTGTTTTTCCCAGCCTTGCGCCTCCCCTGTTGGCAGCGTGCATTCCAACCGAAAGAGGCTCTATGAGCGCGCCCTCCACGGTACTCATATTCTGCGGAAGCGGGAATACCATTTTGGCCGGATGCGCCACATAACGGCTGAGCGCCCCCCTGTGAAAGGGCGGAGCAGCCATAAAATCCATCTCTTCACACAGGTTATACTGCCCATCCAGACAATATCCGCATTTGCCGCAGCCTACACCCGGCTCTATCGCAACCTTGTCTCCCGGCTTAAATTCTGTCACATTCTTTCCTGTTCCCGCAACGATCCCTCCGCATTCGTGTCCCAATACAATGGGCAGGATGGGCGGAACGATCATTCCCGCAAAGGTCGGGTCCTTAAAAAAATAGGCATCCGATCCACAAATTGTTACATGCGATATTTGGATCAAAACATCGTCATCGCCTACCTCTGGCATTTGCGTATCCCTGATATTGATTTCAAATGCCTTATCCAAAAAAGCTGTCTGGTTCTTCATGATCAGCGCTCCTTTTCTATTGGCCGCCCGCCATCAAAACCATGGCGGGCGGCGCTCCCGTCTTTCTTATTTCAGATAATCTCCAATGTTGTTGGAATCGATCAGAATATAATCGATGTAGTAATTTTCATCAACCTTTTCCCCGTTTGCAATTTTAATTGCAATGTCTACCGCCTTGCGCGCGATAGCTTCCACATCCTGAAATACCGTCGCTGTAAGCTCGTTTGCTTTCACAGATTTCAAAGCCGCGTCAATCGCGTCGATTCCGATGACCGGAACCTCTTTTTCTTTGCCCGCATCCTTCAGCGCGTCATATGCGCCCAATGCCATTTCGTCGTTGTGCGCCACCACTGCGTCAATCTGCTCTCCCAGCTGCAGCCAGTTTTCCATTGTCTGCATGGCGAGGTTACGATCCCAGTCCGCCGGCTGTGTGTGCAGGATTTTGATGTCTGGATAGCCTTTGAGTATATCGTTGATTCCATCCATTCTCAGCGTCGCGGCAGAAATACCGGTCGGCCCTTCCAGAACGACGATATTGCCCTTGCCGCCCAGCTTATCCGCAATGTACTGCATTTCAATCTGGCCGCCATTGAAGTCGTCCGCGCCCACATAACAGGATACGAGGCTCTGATCCGCGATTTCCACCTTGGAGGTCAGAACGGGAATGTTCGCATCTACACATGCCTGTGCCGCCGGAACGCATCCCTGTGCGTCGTAAGGGCAGAGTATGACTGCGTCTACTCCCTGCGTTGCGAACGTTTCACACTGGGAAACCTGATTTTCGGCAGAGCCCGCGCCATCGGTGACCATCAGCTTAACGTTTCCCAGTTCATCCGCGTATGCCTGCATTGCCTCGGCATACACAGCGTTCGACTCATTTTGCATGTTGGGGATTGTCACGCCAATCACATACTCGCTTTTTTCGCCGCCCGCTGAACTTTCTGCGGACGCTTCTGTTTTTGCTTCTGCGGATGCTTGCTGGCTTGCGCTTGCCGGCGCGCTGGGTGCGCCGCCGCCCGAGGAGCAGGCAATCAGTGAGAGCACGAGCAACAAAACCAAACCTAATACAAATCCTTTTTTCATCTTTTCCTCCTTAAATTCTGTGACCTTGCGGCCTATTTTTATTCGCCTTTCCGGCAAATCATGTTCTATGCGAGTTTTTTGCGGTCCATGGTTACAGCGATCAATATAATCGCTCCTTTGATGACCTGCTGATAGTAAGAAGACACACTCAGCAGATCAAGCCCGTTTGTCATAACGCCGATGATCAGCATACCGATCATCGAGCCCAGAATCGTTCCCGTTCCTCCGGACAGGCTGGTACCGCCGATAACGACCGCGGTGATCGCGTCCAGCTCATATCCTTCGCCCACAGCTGGTTGCCCCGTCTGAATCCTTGCGGACAGCACAATTGCCGCAATCGCGGACAGCAGACCGGACAACAGATAAACAAAAAACTTTACTTTGGAAGCATTGATCCCTGATACCACGGCCGAATGCTCGTTTCCACCGACCGCGAACACCTGCCGCCCAAACTTGGTATAATGCAGCAGAAAAACACCCGCGACCACCACAACCGCAAAAATAATGACCGGAACCGGAATTACGCCGATGGTGCCCTTGCCGATAAACGTGTACGCGTCCGCCAGTCCCGTGATTGGCCTGCCGTCCGTGTAGACATAGGCAAATCCGCGCCCTATGGTCATTGTTGCAAGCGTTGCGATAAAAGGGGCTACCTTCATTTTGGCTACAAAAAATCCTGTGAATGCACCCATTGCAAGGCCCACCACAATTCCCATGAAAATTGCAAAGCCCACCGCATAGCCGGAATCCTGCTTTGCAAAGCTCGTTGCTATGACAGCGCTCATCGCAACGATTGCACCCACAGAAAGGTCGATTCCTCCCGTTATAATCACAAAGGTCATCCCCACGCTGATAATCCCGATCACGGAAATCTGCCGGAGAACATTGATCAGGTTGTTGCCTGTCAAAAATACCGGCGACGCGAACGCGCAGGCAATGAACAGCACCAGAAACGCCAGATACACCGCATATTTCCCCAATATTTTTTTCACATTGAATTGCTTTACGCTTTTTTCCATTAGTTGATACCTCCCTCACCAATCGCACAGGCCATCAGCTTTTCCTGACTGCACTCGTCCCTTAAAAACTCTCCTGTAATTTTTCCATGGCATAAGACGATGACTCTGTCGCTCATGCCCAGCAGCTCGGGCATTTCTGAAGAAATCATGATAATCGTCTTGCCCTGTTTTGCGAGTGAATCCATAATATGATAGATTTCCGCTTTTGCCCCCACGTCAATCCCCCGCGTGGGTTCGTCCATAATCAGGATATCCGGCGTGCCCATCAGCCACTTTGCAATGACAACCTTTTGCTGGTTTCCGCCGGAAAGATTGTTCACAATCGTTTCGCGGTCCGGCGCTTTCACACGCAGCGTTTGCATGAGGGAATCCACCGTTTCCTTTTCTTTTTTCAGGTTCATCACGCAATTCATTCTGGTGATGAGATTCATATAGGCCGCCGTGATGTTCGTTTTGACCGACCCCAGAAGATTTAATCCATAAAGCTTCCTGTCCTCCGTGATAAAGGCAATCCCTTGTCTGATTGCGTCTTTGGGCGCTTTGATCCGCACCTGCTTTCCGTGCAGGCAGATGCTCCCCCGATCGGGCATACGCATCCCGAACACAGTTTCCATCACCTCTGTACGCCCCGCGCCCATAAGTCCTGATATTCCAAAGATTTCTCCTTTATGCACCTCAAAGTTAATATCTTCAAATTCTCCCGCGCGCGTCAGACCTTCCACTTTGAGCACCACTTCGCTGTCCTTTCCGAATTTCTGGCCGCCCTCTTTGACAAACATATCTTTCAACTCGCGGCCCACCATGAGGTGAACCAGCTCTTCACGCGTAATCTCTGCGGTTGGCTTTGTGCCAATCAGGCATCCGTCCCGCATCACCGTGACCGTATCCGTGATTTCAAAAATTTCATCCAGTCTGTGCGAGATATAAATAATGGCTTTATTCTGTGCCTTTAAACGTCTGATAATCTGAAAAAGCTGTTCTACTTCCTTATCCGGAATCGCGGATGTCGGCTCATCCATGATGATAATATCCGCGTTGACCGAGGTTGCTTTGGCAATTTCCACCATTTGCATCTGTGCCACGCTCAGATCGCGCACATAGGTGCCTGCGTCTATGTTAAGCTGCATATCATCGAGTATCTTTTGCGCTTCTTTTACCAGCTTTTTGCGGTTCACAACGCCCAGCGGCCCCATTTTTTCCCTTCCGGCAAAAATATTTTGTTCCACAGTCATATCCGGAAGCATCTCGAGCTCCTGATGAATCATAGAAATCCCTTTTCCCAAAGCATCTGCCGGACTCTTGGCCGAAAACGGCTTCCCGTCCATCAGTATTTCTCCGCCATCCAGATTATAGATTCCCGCGAGTATTTTCATGATCGTAGATTTTCCCGCGCCATTTTCTCCCATCAGCGCATGGACTTCCCCACGCTTTACATAAAGCGATACATCGTCAAGCGCCACAACGCCCGGAAATTCTTTTCTGCAATTTTTCATTTCCAGAATATATTCGTTTTGACTGTCCATACTGTTTCCCCCTTTCCCAAGGCCATCTATTTTGGCTTAAGGCTTGATCATGATTTTCAAAACGTCTTTCCCCTCGTCCATAAAGCGCAGGGCGTCCGCAAACTCATCAAGCGGATAAGAAGCGGAAACCAGGTCGTCTACTTTCACAGTTCCCTCTTCCAAAAATTTTACGGCACGCGGAAAGCAGTGCGTTTGCGCAAAAGAGCCCAGAATTTTCAGTTCCTTTTCAAAAATCTGGTAGGGGCTGATCGAAATTTTATCATGATTCCCACACACCCCATAAATCACGACCTTTCCTGTCGGACGCACAAAATTGAAACACTGCTCCAGCACTTTGGGCGCTCCTGTGGCGTCCACAACAACGTCAAACCCTTTGGGCGCAATCTTGCGGAGCCTATCTGTATGTCTGGAATAATCGTCCCGTTCCATTAAAACCGTTTGCGCATATCCGCCCTTTTCAATCAGCTCGAGTTTTTTTGCGGAAGAAGCACACACAACCACCCTGCCCGCTCCGCCATGATTTAAGAGCTGCGTGAGAAGAATCCCTGTGGGGCCTGCACCGAAAATCAGGATATCGTCGCCGCACTTCACATCAATCACGTCCATGCCATGAACCGCGCAAGCCAGAGGCTCTGCAAACGCAGCCTGTTCAAATGTGAGGTGGTCGCTGATGTGGAAAACCTTATCATAGTTAACCGCCACATAGTCCGCGAAGCCTCCCGGCCCGTTCACGCCAAGAGAATAAAAGCGTTCGCAGAAGAGCGGCATATCGCGCCTGCAATATTCGCATTCCCCGCACAGCACCGTATTATCTGCAACCACCCTGTCTCCAATCGCAAACCCCTGCGCGTTACCGCCCGTTTCAACGATCACTCCCGTAAATTCATGCCCCGGCGTCAACGGAAACCGCGAGATGAATTCCCCGTTGTGAATGTGCATATCCGTCCGGCAAATTCCACATAATTCTACTTTAATCAGCACCTGATTCTCTTGAATCTCAGGTTTTGCTATCTCCTGAACGTCAAACTCTCTGGGCTTGCTGTATACTACTGCCTTCATTTTCTCTTTTCCTTTCGCAAATGTATGAATTGAATGCAAAATGTAAACGCTTACATTTTTGGGTAAAATTTACACTCCTCCTTTATCCAACAAAATCAAATCGTATTCAGTTTTATTTTATGGGTTATAAAAACAAATATGTTGCAGCCGTCGTTCCAAACGGTCTTCCGGTTTCAGATTCTTGCGCAGGAATTTCTGACAACAAGCTCCGGCTCTATGACTTCCGTCGTTTTATCCGTCGATTTTTTATTGATCATATCAATGATTTTTTTTGCCGCCATCTTCCCAACGTCGTATCCAAACTGATTAATGGTGGTGAGCTTGGGATAGATCTGTGAAGATATGGAGGAATTGGAAAACCCTACCACAGACAAATCCTCAGGAACTTTAAGACCGTTTTCAAAGGCGGCGCGCATCACGCCGATTGCCATCTGATCATTCACCGCATGCACTGCGGTGGGCCGGTTTTTTAACTTTAAAAGCTGGCACATCGCCTGATATCCGCCGGTTTCATATGCGTCCTGATAGACGATAAATTCCTCTCTGACCGGCAGGCCCGCCTCTTGCATTGCTTTTTCATATCCACAGCGCTTTTGCGCATAAGTCGAAAAATTGGGGGGCGCGCTCACAAACGCAATCTCCCTATGCCCCAAATCGATCAAAAAATTGGTTGCCTTGTATGATCCAAGCATATCGTCCGTGGTAATACAGCATACATCGTCAAATTGTTCATACAATAGCAACACTGGCAATTTCTTCGACAACGCAAAGATATGTTGATTTTTTTCCATATCCGTCGGGCGTGTTCCAATAAAAATCATTCCCGCGGCGCGCTTGCTTTGCAGCACGTCGATATATTTTTTCTCGCGCCGGATATTTTGATCCGTATTGCACAGAAAAAAGATATAATCGTGTTGTCCCGCAATATCTTCAATTCCCCTTAAAACAGGAGGATAAAATACGTTGTTAATGTCCGGAAGAATCAAACCAATCGTGTAGCTGTTATTGGTAATCAGACTGCGCGCGATGTCGTTGGGCGTGTAATCAAGCTCTTCAATCGCTTCCTGAATCACCTTTCCGGCCCGCGGAGAAACCACTTCCGGATTATTCAGATATCTTGAGACAGTTGCCGTGGAAACGCTTGCTTTCAGGGCAATGTCTTTGATTGTGACAGCCATCGTAACTCTCCCGCCTATTGACCGGAATTCCGGCCTTGCTTGTTTTGTTGAAATGATAACGTTTACATTCGTTACATATTTTATACCACCAAACACATTTGCTTGTCAATACCTATTTC
>CAZQDA010000038.1:0-23995 GCA_964592155.1 uncultured Christensenella sp. | reverse complement strand
AAGCCTTTCAGCCAAAGCTGGAGCAGGCGATTGCGCGCATGGAGAAAGGGCAGGAATATGGAGACGGCATGAGCAAGGCGATTGCTCGTATAGAAAAGGAGCCGTCCGGCGCAGGGTTCTCCGCCGAAAAAAACCCTGCACTGTCGTGGATGAATCTTCCATCCGGCACAGCTGCGCCCAATGCGCAGAAGGATGCTATGCGAAAGCTGAGTGACACCAATTTGCAACTGTCAGGCAGCGCAAGTAGCGAAACCAAGGCTCCGCCGAAAGATCGCGACGAAGGCAATGGCTTTACCGCCGCGGGGCTGGGGGAAGGGTTTGGCATGAAGCTTGACGAACAAACCGGTATGGTGTATCATTCAAAAAACAAAGGTTTTCAAAAATGGTTTGGGTATCGCGATGGATTGGATGTTGCATCAAAAGTCCTGTTTGATTTAGAGAGCCCCAAAACCAAGGCGATCTATACGGACGCGGACGGCAAGGAAAAAAAGGTGGAGCACCGCATCTGGATGGGAGACTACATGGGTGGCGCAATCTTTTCTTTTGCTCCCATAATACATTCTGCAAAAGCAAACGGAGCGCCAATGAGCAGCTATTACGGCGGCGAAAGCAGCATTCTGTTTTCCGATCCGGATGACCGGTCGGGCTGGTATCAGGAAGAAGACGCCTTTGAGCAGAGCATTACTGTGAAAGACGGCAAGGGAAATGAAATGCTGCACTTTGATTCCGCGGACATGTATGAGGATAGAACGGCGGACTGGGCGTTTGCCTGCAAAGCGGCAAATACCCCGCCTGCGTCCATCGAGGGTCAGCTGCGCGGGGCGGACAAGGCAGCGCTCACCGCAATTTCCCAGGCGCCGCGGAAAGACGGCATCGTCTATGGGGACGTCTGGTGGAATCCGAACGACGGCAAATATTATCTGGACTGGAGCTATTCCGGCAAAAAGAGCCGATGAAGGAGGCAACTTTGAAAAAAAGGGAGCTGACCAAAATACAAAAACGTTTTGTGCTCATCAAGCTGATCAGCATCTGGCTGCCGATCATTTGCTGGGTTGTTACTATGAGATTATTGCCAGCCAGTATGCTCAGTACGCAAGGAAGCGTAATTTTTCTGACATGCAGCTTGGCAATTTCAATCGCGCTTTGCATATTCTATTTGTTTAATCTTAAAAAGACGGATGGCAGAATACTGGCAATCACGATTACCTTGACGGTTTGTTTATTGCTTTTTGCGTCTTCTCTATCTTTATATATTGAAAAATATATCAGTTTTTAGTTTGTTCACCTAACCCCGCCGCGTGAGATCTCGACCTCACGCGGCGGGGTTTTGTTCTTTGAAATCCGTGAAACTCAACACAAAAAATAGTGTATAATAGTGAGCAGGAATATTGACAGAAAAACTGTCCCGGTTCAAACGCAGAGTTGCAAAGAAAAGGACTTTGGCAGAAAAGATATGAGCAAAAAAATATTAACGATTGCTACACTTGCATATATTGTATGGTGTTGCATTGACTGGGTTCTTTGGGCCGGCGATACAAGCGGTTTTATGGACTGGCTGCTAATACCAATTTTGATTCTGGCGGGGGTATTTGTTCTGCTATGGGTAAGGCTTGAAAAACTTACTTTTCCTGAAACGCTCAAGCCGTTTTGCGGCGCAGCCATCATACTCAGCTTTTTCTACCCCAGACCCTTTTTAACTCAGCCGATTGTGATTGTTTTGAATTATGTTGCAGATGGCATTATCGTCACACTGGCGGTTTGGTATCTTGTTGCCACACGCAAAAAAGAATGTAAAAAGTGGCCGATGGTTCTGTGCCTCCTAGCGGGGATCTTGCTGATTTGTACCGACATGACGAGTATGGTGTAATGCAGACAGGAATCCGAACGACGGCAAATATTATCTATATTGGAGCTATTCCGGCAAAAAGAGCCGATGAAGGAGGCAACTGTGAAAAAAAGGGAGCTGACCAAAATTCAAAAACGTTTTGTGCTCATCAAGCTGATCAGTATCTGGCTGCCGATCATTTGTTGGTTTGTTATGATGTCATTGCCAACCAGTATGCTTAGTATGCAAGGATGCTTAATTTTTCTGATATGCAGCTTGGCAATTTCAATCGCGCTTTGTACAGTTTATCTGTTCAATTATCGCAAAACAGATGGCCGGATTTTGGCAATCCTCATCACCTTGGTGGTTTGTATCATATTTTTTGCTAATTTTTTAATTTCCATAATTCAAGGTCTATGATCAAAGAAAAGTAATCTAACCCCGCCGCGTGAGGTCAAGATCTCACGCGGCGGGGTTTTAAATCCACGAAGCTCAACACAAAAAATAGTGTATAATAGTGAGCAGGAATATTGACAGAAAAACTGTCCCGGTTCAAACGCAGAGTTGCAAAGAAAAGGACTTTGGCAGAAAAGATATGAGCAAAAAAATATTAACGACATGACGAGTATGGTGTAGCGCAGACAGGAATCCGAACGACGGCAAATATTATCTATATTGGAGCTATTCCGGAAAAAAGAGCCGATGAAGGAGGCAACTGTGAAAAAAAGGGAGCTGACCAAAATACAAAAACGTTTTGTGCTCATCAAGCTGATCAGCATCTGGCTACCGATCATTTGTTGGTTTGTAACATCATATTCTTTGAATGTAGAAATTCATCGAATCTTTATGCTATGCACATTAGGCGTGTCAATCGCGCTTTGTACAGTTTATCTGTTCAATTATCGCAAAACGGATGGCCGGATTTTGGCGATTCTCATCACTCTTGTGTTTTGCATAATGTTTTTTGCTAATTATTTCATTACTAAAATTTAGAATCTATGACCTTAGAATCTATGACCAAAGAAAAGTAATCTAACCCCGCCGCTTGAGGTCAAGATCTCAAGCGGCGGGGTTTTTTATCGTCCTTTAATTCCTTTGTGCGTGCAATGGCGCGGGGATGCGTCCGCCGCGCGCAATGAATTCCTTTGGTGAATATTGATTGTATGGCATGATGGGCGCGCGCCCCAAAAGCCCGCCGAAATCCACGAATTCGCCCACTTTTTTGCCGGGGACGGGAATCAGGCGTACGGCCGTTGTCTTGGTGTTTACCATGCCGATGGCGGCTTCGTCCGCCATGATGGCGGAAATCACATAATCAGGCGTATCGCCGGGCAGGGCGACCATATCGAGTCCCACCGAGCAAACGCAGGTCATGGCCTCCAGTTTTTCGAGCGTGAGCGCGCCGATCTGTGCGGCGTGGATCATGCCCGCGTCTTCGCTGACAGGGATAAACGCGCCGGAGAGCCCGCCCACATGGGAGCTGGCCATGATGCCGCCTTTTTTGACCGCGTCGTTGAGCAGCGCAAGCGCTGCCGTGGTTCCGTGCGCGCCGCAGGTTTCAAGACCCATTTCCTCCAGAATATAGGCAACGCTGTCGCCGATTGCGGGCGTGGGCGCAAGCGAAAGATCCACGATGCCAAAGGGCACGCCCAATCGTTTGCTTGCCTCGCGCGCTACCAGTTGACCCATGCGCGTGATGTGGAAAGCCGTGCGCTTGATGGTTTCGGCAACCTCGTCAAACGGTTTGCCTTTTTTGCTTTCGAGCGCAACTTTCACAACGCCCGGGCCGGAAACGCCTACGTTGATCACCGCGTCGCCCTCTCCTGTGCCGTGGAACGCGCCCGCCATAAAGGGATTATCCTCCACGGCGTTTGCAAACACCACCAGCTTTGCCGCGCCCAGACCGTCTTTATCCGCTGTGAGCTCCGCAGCCTGCTTGATGATGGTCCCCATCGTTTTTACCGCATCCATATTGATGCCCGCGCGCGTGGTTGCCACATTGACGGATGAGCATACGATGTCGGTTTCTTTGAGCGCCTGCGGAATGGTGTCTAAAAATTCAGCTTCGGCCTTGGTCGCGGCTTTTTGCACAAACGCGGAATACCCGCCGATAAAATCAACGCCCACTTCCTTTGCGGCCTTGTCCATTGCTTTTGCAAACAGCAAATAATTTCCGCAGCTTTGAGAAATCAGGGAAATCGGCGTGACAGAAATGCGCTTGTTGACAATCGGAATGCCAAATTCATTTTCAATCGCCTGTCCTGTTTTCACAAGGTCCTTTGCTCTGGTCACGATTTTTTCGTATACGCGCTGTGAGCAAACCTTTGCATCGTCGCTCACGCAGTCCAGCAGGGAGATTCCCATGGTGGTGGTGCGGATGTCCAGATTTTGCCGCGCGATCATATCGATTGTCTTTAAAATATCCTGTTGATCTAACATAAATACATCCCTTCCGCTCAGACCCTGTGCATGCTTTTAAAAATTTCTTCGCGCATCAGACGGATTTCAAGACCGATTTGTGCGCCCGTCGCGTCCAACGTTTCTTTTAATTGTTCAAACGACGTTTTTGCGTCCGCCAGATCCACGAGCATGGTCATGGCGAATACCTCTCCCTGCAGGACGGTTTGCGTGATGTCCAAAATGTTTGCATTTGCTTCATACAGCCTGCCTGAAACTTTGGCAATGATGCCCGGGCAATCTTTGCCCAATACGCTTACAATGATTTTCATAAACTTCTTACTCCCATATTTTTCCGCAGCCTGCGGATATTTTCATCAGAATTTTTTTGTTTTATATATTATGGAGAGTCGGGCGTGAACCACTTATCCCCGATGTGGCTGTAATGATAATTTTTGACAGCCTCGATCGCCTCCTGCGGAGTGCCCACCACCGTATAAACGGTGAGGCTTTCCTCCTTGGCAAAGCGCTGCTCCACGGTTTTTTCAAACATGGCGATCAGCTCGTCAAAAAAGCTGTTTGTGTTCAAAATGATGATTGGTTTTTTGTGCCGCAAAAGCTGCTTTAGCGTGATCACCTCGCACAGTTCTTCAAAAGTGCCGAACCCTCCGGCAACCGTGATAAACGCGTCGGCAAGGTCTTCCATCACCTGCTTGCGCTCGCGCATGGTGTCTTTGATGATGAGCTCGTCACAGCCCTCAAAGGGAATGCCGGGCACATTCATGAATTCTGGAATCACGCCGGTCATTCTGCCGCCCGCGGACTTCACGCCCCGCGCCGCGTGTCCCATCATGCCCATATCTCCCGCGCCGAACACAAGCTCCCAGCCGTTTTGCGCGATGAGCGAGCCCAGCTCAAAGGCGGCGTCAAAATAACTCTGGTCAAGCACTGAGGAAGAGGAGCCGAATACGCATATTTTTTTCATAGTAAAACCTCCGGATTGTTAAGCGGTTCGAAACAAAGTTTTTTTATAGCGGTTCAAGAGGAACCAGAGCGGCATGCCGATCACATAGCAGGCAACCGCCTGACCGATCCCCACGCTCGCCACATTCAGCCAGTAGGGGATTCCATATTGCACACTAAGCACCCACGCAACCAAAAAAGCGTTGACGATGACGCTGGGCAGGGGGAGCAGCCATTTGCTTTTGTTTCTGATTTTCCATGTGAGAAAAGCGGCCAGCAGCGTTGCAAGGCTTCCGACCACAATATCCATCACGCCCAGCCCCGCGGTATAAAGATTTGCCAGCAGGCAGCCGATAAAAAGCCCCGGAACGGCGGCGGGCGTGAAGAACGGAAGCACGCACAGCGCCTCGGAAACGCGCACCTGCACCGGCCCATAGCTTAAGGGCGCGAGCAGCAGCGTAAGCGCCGCATAGATTGCGGCAATCAGCCCCGCCTCTGCCAAAAAGCGTATTTTCGATATTTTTTCCATAAACACATCCTACCCCATCTATCAGAATAAATCCAAATCAGTATATCATATTTTTCTGGGGAAGAAAACCAAAGCAAGGGTTTTAAAAGAGGCCGCCGTACCTTATAATGGGAGAGAAAGGCAAAATGGAAAGGGAAAGCAGGCATGTTTGATTATCATCTTCATTCCAATGTATCGTTTGACGCATACGACAGCCCTGCGCGCTGCGCCATGGCGGCAAGGGAAATGGGGCTTACTGAAATTTGCTTTACGGAGCATCAGGAGATTGACTATCCTTATGAAGAACAAAAGTCAGGGCTCGATTATGAGCTTTACGAAAGGGAGCTTAACAAGGCGCGCGCGTGCGTGCCGGAGCTCGTAATCAAAAAAGGCGTGGAGCTTTCGCTGATGCCGCAGTCGCTTGAAAAAATTGCGCGAGACGTCAAAGGCAGGGGCTTTGATTTTATCATTGCGTCGCAGCACACGGTAAAGGACAAGGACCCTTATTTTGGCGACGGCTTTGAGGGAAAAACACTCAGGGATGTGCATCGCGAATATCTGGAGGAAATGCTTTACGATCTGGAACATTTTGAAGACTTTGACGTGATCGGGCACATTGGATACATCGATAAATATTTAGAAAAGGCGAAATCCCTCACGCAGGGCGGCGAGCCGTTCCGGTATCAGGATTTTCCGGAGCTTTTGGACGCAATCCTGCTGTCCGCGATCACCCGCGGGAAGGGGATGGAGATCAACACCAGCAATTATTTTGTGTATGACTATCCCACCCCGCACAAAACGATCCTAAAGCGTTTTGTGGAGTTGGGCGGCGAAATTGTTACGCTGGGAAGCGACGCGCATTTTTCTACGGTGATCGGTCACCGCTTTGAAGATGCGTTTGAGTTTCTGGAAGAATGCGGCGTCCGGTATTTGTGTACCTACGAAAACAGAAAGCCCTCGTTTGTGCCGCTTTCAGAGGCGCGGCGCTAAATTTTTTGTTTGCCATATAATTCTTTTAAACCTGCTGTTTTCCGTTTATATATAGTTCATATAAAAAGAGTATCATTTTTAAATTGACATACGAACAAAAAGGAGAAGAAAAGATGTTTTTTCCACTATGGTTTGACTGGACATGGCTTTTGCTGATTCCGGCGTTTATCGTGACGATCTGGGCGCAGGCAAAGGTCAGTTCCACCTATAAAAAATATTCGCAGATTCCTGCCCAGAGCGGCGTGACGGGCAGGGAATTCGCGCAGTCCATGCTGCGTCAAAATGGCGTGGAGGGCGTGACAATCCAGTCCATTGCGGGAGATATGACAGACCACTTTGATCCGCGAAACAACACGGTGAGCCTTTCAGAAGGAGTCTATGGCAAGCACAGCGTTGCGGCGGTTTCCATCGCGGCGCACGAGTGCGGGCATGTGCTCCAGCGGCATAAGAAGTATGGGCCGATGATGGTCAGGAATGCGATTGTGCCCGTGGTGAATATCGCGAGCAATCTGGCGTTTCCGCTGATTTTGATCGGTATTTTGTTTTCCAGTATGGCCGTTTTGGTAGATATCGGCGCGTGGGTGTATTTCGCGGTGGTGGTTTTCCAGCTCATAACGCTGCCGGTGGAGTTTAATGCTTCAAGCCGCGCGATGGCAAACATCACGGCATCCGGCGTGCTCACGGCACAGGAGCAAACAGAGGCGCGAAAGATGCTAAACGCGGCGGCCATGACCTATGTCGCGGCCATGCTTGCGTCCTTCCTTTCTTTCCTGCGTCTGTTCCTGCTTTCCAGAAGAAGATAACAAAAAAAGCGGCTCCTTTTGAAGAAGCTGCTTTTTTAATACAGCGTTTTGACAATGAGGATCAGGCAAAACGCCCACAGGATGCAAAATATGGGAACCAGCACGCGAAAGCTCGCGTGCTTTGTTTTATGTCGAAAACACAGCATGCTTGCAAAAAAGCCGAATGCGCCGCCGATTGCCGATAGAAAAAACAGCGTATTTTCAGGAACGCGGCGTTTGTGCTTGATTGCCGCACGCTTGTCGTGATAACATACAAGGAAGGCAATGATATTGATGAAAATAAGATAGACAATCAGATAAATCATAATGGATGTTATTATACCATGCGCGTCCATAAACGGAAAGGGAATTTCGAATGAACGACTACAAGGTGCCAAAGCCGTTTGCCCTGCAGGGTGCGTGCAATGTGCGCGAGCTTGGCGGCTATCCCGCGGAAGACGGAAGGACGACAAAATATAAGGCGTTTCTGCGCGGCGGCAACCTGAAAAGGCTGAAAAAAAAGGACAGGCAGTTTTTATATGATTACGGCGTGCGGCTGGTGATCGATTTGCGCAGCGAGGCCGAAATCAAGCGAGGCGCGGACAAGATTGACCGGGCGCAAATGGAATATGCCAATTTCCCCTTGTTTGATAAGGTGCAGTCCTCGCTTCTCAAAGGCAGACTGCCTGAAAATATGAGTGAGATGTACACGGAAATGGTGGAGAACAGCAAGGACACGATTGCCGCCATTTTCCGCAAAATGATTGCCGCCGCAGGGTGCATCCTTTTTCACTGCACGGCAGGGAAAGACCGCACAGGAATCCTCGCAATGATGATACTAAAGGTGGCGGGCGTGCCGGACGAAGTGATTATCGCGGACTACAGCGTAAGCGGAGGGTATATGAAGCCCGTGTTTGATAAACAGAAAAAATGGGCAAAGCTGGTAGGGTTTTCCATCCCTGATTATATTTTTGAATCGCGTCCGGAATACATCAGCGACTTGATGGAGTATCTGAAAAAAACCTATGGTTCGGTGCGGGACTACCTGAAAAACATCGGGCTTTCGGATGACGAGATTGGAACGATCAGGGAAAAGATTGTGTAACTGAAAAAACGGCGGGCATTTCACAAAATGACCGCTGTTTTTTTATGAATGGAAAAGAGGATGCTTTACCCGCCGCAAAACAAGCCCGCTCAGTACGCCAATCAAAAAGCCGCAGACCGCGCCTGTGATGACCAGAAAAGGAAGATAGTAGGAGACTTGCGGCGTTGCGGTCAGCACAGCTGCGCACAAAAGCTGCATCAGGTTGTGCGTCACGCCACCCAGCACGCTCACCTTAATGAGAGACAGGCGTGTCAAAAAAAGCTGCATGATCAGCAGGGAAACAAGGCCGCCCGCAAGCGAAAAAAACAGCATGGTAAGGTTGCCGGACAAAAGCGCGGCGAGCAGGCTGCGCACGATGCAAATGAGCGCGGCATAGCCTCCGCCAAGATAAACGAGCGCAAACAGGGAGACCACATTGGCAAGCCCGAGCTTAAAGCCGGGCAGCGGCAGCAGCGCGGAAATCGCCCCGTCGAGCAGGGAGAGCGCGAGCGCGAGCCCGCACAGCACGGCGGAAAGAACGAATTTGGAAAGTTTGTTATCCTGTGACGCCATCGATGCTCTCCTCTCCTGAAATGGTGACGCTTACGCTGTTGGGCGCGCAAACAATCGTTTGCCCCGCACTTAAAACAGCGCCTGTCTTTTGGCATTGATGGTTTGGGCAATCGGTGCGCAGCACAAAAATCGCCCCATCTTTGATTTCAAACGTATTGTGATATTTGCCCACGACTTCATATTGTGCATCGCGCGATAGCGGCAGCGTTGCAATCACGTTGCCGTCCTGCCGGATCACGGCCTGCGTTCCGGATTCTTTGGGAATCATAAACAGCCACATCAAAAGAACCGCCGCCACGATGACAACGGTAAAAATAACGTCGCTTTTTTGAATCAATTTTTTTTGCATCCCTTATTCCTGATATTCCTGATTTTTGATCGCAAATTCATATTTTTGCGCAAACCCGTCCGTCGCAAGGATTTGTTTGTCCCGGGTCAGGTAGAGCGCGTCAATGCCGTTTTGCTGCGCAAATTTGAGGCCTTGTTCCGGCCCCATCACAAACAACGCCGTGGAATAGATATCGGAAAGGATTCCGGCAGGGCTCACTACTGTGACCGACTCAAGATTATTTTCCACCGGCATTCCCGTTTTGGGGTCGATCAGGTGATGGTAATAAGCGCCGTCCTGCTCAAACCCGCGCGAATAAATCCCTGAGGTGGAAACAAAGCTTCCGTCAAGGCTGATGGTTCCCATATAATCATTTTCGCTGCCGAAAGGGTCGCGTATGCCGACCTTGAATTTGCTGCCGTCCGGCTTCGTTCCTTTGGCATAAATGCTGCCGCCGAGGGAAATGATGGCGGCGGAAACGTTGTTTTGTTCCAGGTTTTCGGCAATTTTGCCGAGTGCGTAGCCCTTGACCGCGCCGCCAAGGTCAATCTGTGTGCCGCCTGCGTTTGCCTGCGTACCATTGACAGTTATGTTTGTGTAGTCCGTATGTAAAAGAAGCTGCTCAAGCTCGCGTTTGTCAGGCACGCGCGTGTTTTCCGTGCCAAAGCCCCACGCCGACATGATGGTTCCAAGGGCAGGATGAAACGCGCCGTCCGTCCTTTGGGCCTCCTCGAGGCAGAGCTCAAGAATACGTGCTGTTTCCGCCGATAGTTCGACGTCCTGATCGTTTGCCGCATTCAGTCTGGCAATGTCGCTCGTTTCGATCGTTTTGGAAGTTGCATCTTCCAGCGCCCGCAGAATCTGGTTGTTTTGTTTGATGACTGTATCATCAGGGGCATATACGGTCTGCCGGATGACGGTATCCATCGCAAAGGATTCGTTTGTCTGTGCGGAAGCGGAGCAGGAAAGCAATGACAAAGCGGAAAAAAGGATCAGCAGGCATAAAAATAAGCGTTTCATTTGGCTGACAGCACCAGAAGCACAATCGCAAACGCGATAAACGGCAGTAAAAACAGCAGCCGCTTCATTCCCAATTTCATTTTCATTCCTCCGTCTCGTTTTCTTTTCCGCAAGATGCGCCTAAGCTAGATTATACCACACAAAATGCGTTGATAAAACCGCGGATTTGTGGTATATTAAATGGTATTGCAAAATAAGCAAAACCCGAGCACGGAGGAAACAGAATGGATCTGAAAACCGCATTGGCGGAAGAAATAGCAAAACACGCGGGGCTGCCCGCGGATGAAGTGACGCAGCTTTTGGAGACGCCGCCCGACCCGAAGATGGGGGATGCGGCCCTGCCGTGCTTTCAGCTTGCCAAAACCATGAGAAAGGCGCCGCCTATGATCGCGCAGGAGCTGGCGCAGAAAATAGAAAAACCTGATTTTGTCACAAGAATCGAAACCCTAGGCGGATACCTCAACTTTTTTTACGACAGAGAGTTTTATGCGCGGGGCGTGATGTCTGAGCTTTTTGAGGCGGGTGAAAACTGGGGAAAATCAGAGCTTGGAAAAGATAAGACGGTGGTGATCGATTATTCCTCTGTGAATATCGCAAAGCCGTTCCACATCGGCCATTTATCGAGCACAGCGATTGGCAGCGCGCTTTATAAAATACACAAATACCTTGGCTACAACGTGGTGGGGGTCAACCATCTGGGAGACTGGGGCACGCAATTCGGAAAGCTGATCGCGGCCTATAAGCTGTGGGGCGACGATGATGAGATCGCTCGTGATTCCGTTTCCGCCATGCTAAAGCTTTATGTGCGGTTTCATGAGGAAGCGGAAAAGGACGAGAGCCTAAACGACGTGGGGCGCGCCTGGTTTAAGAAAATTGAAGACGGCGACGAGGAAGCGCTGCGCATTTTCGGCTGGTTTTCAGAGCTTACGCTCAGAGAGGCAAAGCGCGTATACGAGCTTTTGGACGTGCAGTTTGACAGCTATGCGGGCGAAAGCTTTTACAATGATAAAATTCCGGCGGTTCTCGACGAGCTGCGGGAAAAGAATTTGCTCGTGCAAAGCGAGGGCGCGTATGTGGTGCGCCTCGACGAGCAAGACCTGCCTCCGGCGATCATTTTGAAATCCGACGGGACGACGCTTTACGCCACGCGCGATCTGGCCGCTGCGGAATACCGCAAGAAAACCTATGACTTCTATAAGTCTTTATATGTGGTGGCGTATCAGCAGAATATGCACTTTAAGCAGGTGTTTGCCATACTCAAAAAGATGGGTTATGACTGGGCGGACGATTGCGAGCATGTGGCGTTTGGCATGGTGTCGCTCGAGGATGGAACGATGTCCACGCGGCAGGGCAAGATTGTGCTGCTCGAGGATGTGCTGAAAAAGTCTGTGGAAAAGACGCTTTCCATTATTGAAGAAAAAAATCCCGCTCTGGAAAATAAAGAGCAGGTGGCAAGCGACATCGGCATTGGCGCGGTGATTTTTTCCACCCTGTCCCAAAGCCGCATCAAGGATATCACGTTTTCCTTTGACCGTGTGCTGAATTTTGACGGGGAGACAGGCCCTTATGTGCAATATACGCACACGCGCTGTGCAAGCGTGATCGCGCGGCACGAGAAGAACGATCAGGGCATGGACGTTTCCGCGCTCATAAACGACGAGGCGTTTGCGGTGTTAAAGTCGCTCGCGTCCTTTCCGCAAACCATTGTTGCGGCGAGTGAAAAGTGCGAGCCGTTTTATGTGACGCGGCATTTGGTGGAGCTTGCTCAGGCGTTTAACAAGTATTATTATGAATACAGGATCATTGACGAAAACACGGAGCAGACCAACGCGCGTATTGCGCTTGCCAGCGCCGTCAAAAATACGCTCAAAGCGGGGCTTTGCCTGCTGGGAATCAAAGCGCCGAACAAGATGTAAAAAAATGTGCGTCCGGCTGCTGGGGCGGCGCGCGTATGTGCAGTTTATATGATAGAGAAGAGGTTAGAAGACAGATGCTGGATTTAAGAATTTTACGTGACAATTTTAAAACAATCGCGGACGCGCTCAAAAAGCGCGGCAAGGAGATTGAGTTGGATGCGGTCATGCGGCTCGATGAAGAGCGTCGTGCGCTGATGACAAAGGTAGAAGAGCTCAAGGCAAAGCGCAACAGAATCTCCAAAGAAATTCCTGTGATGAAGAAAAACGGCGAGGATGTTTCTTCCGTTATGATGGAAATGAAGGAACTCGCGTCGCAAATCAAGGATTATGACGCGGAGCTCACGATTCTGTCTTCACGTCTTGATAAAGTGATGATGAATATTCCAAACCGCCCGGACGCAAGCGTACCCGCGGGAACGGATGACAATGATAATCAGGAAATTCGTAAGTTTTTAGAGCCCACAAAGTTTGACTTTGAACCCAAAGCACACTGGGATTTGGGCAGCGAGCTTGGCATTATCGACGCTGAGACAGGCGCAAAGGTTGCGGGCAGCCGGTTTGTGTTCTATAAAGGGCTGGGCGCAAGGCTGGAGCGCGTGGTTATGAACTTCATGCTCAACACGCATACGGAGCAGAACGGCTATACGGAAGTCATTCCGCCGTTTGTGGCAAACCAGAAGTCCATGGAGGGCACGGGCCAGCTTCCGAAATTTGCGGAGGACATGTACCACATCGAAAACACAGACCTTTACCTGATTCCGACTGCCGAGGTTCCGGTTACGAATATGTATCGCGAATCCATCCTAGAGGGGGCGGAGCTTCCGTTATACCGCTGTGCCTATACGCCGTGCTTCCGCGCGGAGGCTGGCAGCGCGGGCAGGGATACAAAGGGCCTGATCCGCCTGCACCAGTTCAATAAAGTGGAGCTTGTGAAATTCACGCATCCGGAGGAATCGTATCTGGAGCTTGAAAAGCTGGTGGCAAACGCGGAAAGTATTTTGCAGATTTTGCAGATTCCGTACCGCGTGGTGCTCCTGTGCGGCGGCGATCTTGGATTTTCGTCTGCTAAAACCTATGACATCGAAGTGTGGATGCCCAGCTATGGGCGGTATGTGGAAATCTCGTCCTGTTCGAATTTTGAAGATTTTCAGGCACGCCGCGCAAATATCCGCTTCAGGGACAGCGATGGTTTGCTGAAATATGTGCATACCTTAAACGGCAGCGGGCTTGCCGTGGGGCGCACGGTGGCGGCGATCATGGAAAACTACCAGCAGGCGGACGGCAGCATCAAAGTGCCGCAGGCTTTGCAGGTTTACATGGGACGCGAGTCCATCCGTGGGATCAAATAGAAAAATACAAACACAAAGAGCCGGATGCGTTGCAGTTCCGGTTCTTTTTTTGTGGTTTTTCTGATCAGTATTCTGTTCCGGAAAGATCCGCGGCTTTCTTTCTGTATTTAAAATAGCACAGGGCAGGGGTTTCCCTCTATCAAGGAACAGTAAAAAAGGGGTAAAAAGCAGGTAACGCACCTTGGCGCGGCGGACAAAATAATCCAAAATGCTGTTTGATAGTACAATACCAGAGGTTGTTTTCCGGATAAAATCAATAGTAACAATTGATAAAATAACCTTGGGGAGGGAAAACCAACATGAATTCAAAAGAACTTGTACTAAACGCGATTTACAACAAAGAGGTGGAGCGCATTCCATGGGTGCCGTTTGTAGGCTGCCATGCGGCAAAGCTGCTGGGCGTTACGGCAACGGAGTTTTTCAACAGCGCAGACCTGATCTATCAGGGTGTGATGAAAGCGTATGAGGAATACCAGCCGGACGGGCTTCCCGCGTTGTTTGACCTGCAGATCGAAGCGGAAGCGCTCGGCTGCGGACTTCAGTATGCGGACACCAACCCGCCTTCCGTGCAGACGCATGTGCTGGAAGAAGGCAAAACACTGGAAGACCTTAAAATTCCAACAGAGCAGGACGGACGTTTTCCGGTGGCGTTGGAATCCATGCGCCGCATTGTTGCGGAGCTTGGGGATAAGATTGCGATTTATGGCCTGATCACAGGTCCGTTTACGCTGGCGCTCCATTTGAAAGGAACGGATATTTTCTTTGACATGTTCGATAATCCGGAGCAGACGCAGAAATTGATGCGTTTCTGTACAGATGTGGCGAAGCAGACCGCGAAGATGTATATGGATGCGGGCGCGGATATCATTGCCGTGGTAGACCCGATGACCTCGCAGATTTCGCCGGACACGTTCCATGAGTTTGTAACGCCGTACTGCACGGAAATTTTTGATTATATCCGCGAAAACGGCAAGGCAGGTTCCTTCTTTGTGTGCGGAAACGCAAAGAACAACATTGAGGAAATGTGTACCTGCAAGCCGGATAACGTTTCCATTGACGAAAATATTCCGCTGGAATATGTCAAGGAAGTCTGCCAGAGAAATGGAATTTCCTTTGGCGGAAATATCAAGCTGACGCTTACCATTTTGTTCGGTACGCCTACTGACAACATTCAGGACGCGCAGAACTGCATGGCAATCGGCGGAAACAAGGGCTTTATCCTTGCACCGGGCTGTGATATTCCGTTTGACGCGCCGATGCGTAACCTAAAAGCAGTGGCAAGCGTGGTGCATGGAAACATCAGCGAGATCATGGAAGATGATGACACGCTTGCGGGTGTGGAATACGACCTGCCGGATTACGCGAATGAAAAACAGGTGATTATCGACGTGATTACGCTCGATTCCGAATCCTGCGCCCCCTGCCAGTATATGATGGAGGCGGTGCGCGTGGCGGCGGAGCCGTATGGCGATCAGGTTAAATATATCGAGCACAAGGTAAAAGACAAAGAGTCTGTGGTGTGCATGATGAAGCTCGGCGTGCAGAACATCCCCACCATCTGCATTGACGGCGAGATCAAATATGTCAGCATCATTCCGGATCATCAGGAACTCAAAGATGTGATTGGCGAATATGTTGGAAAAAAAGCAAAATGAGGTTGTCCTCGTGACACTCGACCAGCCGTGTACCGCGTGTTTGATTACGTGCAGGCTGACGGAAGAAATCATTGAAAAAGTGCGTAAAAGGGGAGGAGACTTCCCTTTTCGCATCGTCCGTTTAAGGCACATCAAGGAGGCCGCGGCAGTGGAGGGTCTTGAGGTCGAAAAATTTCCGGCGGTGATCATTGGCGGGGAGCAGGTGACCGCCGGCAGTTTTCCGCATCCGGATATGCTCAAATACTATATCTATGGAGACGAATCATGAGTGAAAGAATTAAGCTGGCAGTGATCGGCGGTTTTCTCGGAGCGGGAAAAACAACGGCGATTCTGAGTCTTGCGAAAAAGCTGATCGGAAGCGGTCTGAAAGTTGGCATCGTGACGAACGACCAGGGGAGCGACCTTGTGGACACCAACTTTTTGCGCAGTGCGGGGTTCCCTGTGCTGGAGGTGGACGGCGGATGCTTTTGCTGCAATTTCGAAGAATTTGTGGGCAAACTCAACACGCTCGCGCGTGAGCAGCTTCCGGACGTGATTCTGGCAGAGCCGGTAGGAAGCTGCACAGACCTTGTGGCGAGTATCTTTAAGCCCATGCAGCTGAAGCATACGGAACAGTTTGTGCTTGCGCCGCTGTGTGTGCTGGCTGATCCGCGCCGTGTAAAGAGGCTGAAAACGGATGGCGAGCGCAGGTTCCAGAGCGAAATCAACTATTTGTTCCGCAAACAGCTTGAGGAAGCGGACATTATACTGCTCAGCAAGGCTGACCTTTATGAGCAGGCGGAGCTTAGCGAACTGGAAAGCTACCTGAAGCAAACCTTTCAGGGAACCGAAGTGATTCCTGTTTCCGCAAAAGAGGGCAGCGGGCTTGAATCGATTCTTCCGGTGCTTCTCGGCGGTGAGGCGGATGCGCAAAAGGCGCTTATGGAACTTGATTACCGCGCTTATGGCCTTGCGGAAAGCTTCCTTGGATGGTTTAACGCCACCGCCGCGATTAAGGACGCGCAGGCTGCGGGAGTAAAAACCTTTGTGACGGAATTCATGGAACGCATCCAGTCGGAGGTTATGACTCTGGGAAAAGAAATCGCTCACCTCAAAACCTATGCGATGACAGCGGGCGGATATCTGAAAGCAAGCATCACAAGCGTTGACGATACGATCGATTTTTATGAAGATAATTTTAACGGAAACGGACGGTTTTCACTTGTCATCAACGCGCGTGTGAACCTTGACCCGAAGACGCTGCAGGAGATCATCGAACGGGCGGTTCAAAGCGCGGCAAGCGCATCACAGCTTGCGATTGTGGAGTACAAAAGCGATTGCTTTACGCCGGCAGCGCCTTCCGGCGCGGCGCGCGGCCTTAAGCCGGAGGGCGAAAGTTGTTGCTGTTGCAAAAAATGAAGGAGTAAAAAATGGCGAGCTTCTTGTTCGCCGTTTTTTTATGTGCGTTTACTTGCGCAAAAAAAGAGGCTGCTTCTCTTGAAACAGCCTCTTTCGTTTGCTCTTTTTTATACGTATTCAAAATCGTCGGGTGCTTTGAACCACTTCTTTCTTCCCAGATGGAAGATAAAGCACAGCACCGCAATGATCACATACGACCACATATAGGGAGACGTTGGCCAGAAGCCGAGCTGTGCGCTGTTGACAAAGCCAAACAGGGCAAGAATCGCCCCAATGACGAACACCCATGCGGTTTTATCCAATCTTCTGTCAATGATAAACGCCACCGCGCTGCCCCACAAAAGACCGGTTACAATCGCGCCGGAATGGATAGCGGGAACGCCGTTCCACATGACGCCCGCGCCGAGAATGGCCTGTGTCATTTCGGGCGTGTACTGGTTAAGTCCGTTCACGGTTTCCGTAAAGGTGCCGGTAAGACCGACCGCGCCCGTAATCTGTGAGAACATATAATCACCCACAGCGGGAAGCATAGCAATTGCTACCGCTGCGAAATACTTGTGGTTGTTTTCCTTATAAGCCTGCGCCACCATGACAATCGCGCACCACAGGAACGTGATGGCGCAAATTGCAGCAGGGATAACGGAATTGATGAACACGAAAAATCCGAAAATACCCGCAAGGCCAAGAATCACGCCGCCCATCCACGAATAAGCAGCACCTGCTTTTTGTTTTTTGAGGCCGGGATGGCCAAGCCATACGGTATTTGGCACGATGCCGCCGAACAGCGATGAGATCATGGTACATGCGCCGTCCGCGAACTGTGCTTCACGCACGCTGTAATTGTCGCCTGCGGTGTTTGCGGAGGCAACGTTATCCATGGTTTCGATGAAGTTGTAAATTTCAACAGGAATCACCACCGCAAGGTAAGGCGCAACTATGGCAAAGCCGCTGATAAGCGACTCGAACACATTGGCCGGATTGGCCACAAAGAAGCCGATTCCGGAAAAATCAGGCTGCACGCGCCCTAAGATCAGAGCGTATACGATACCGCCCACAATCGCCACCAAAAGCGGCGGAACTTTGCCGGGGAACATATATCCCGCAAACAGCCCCAGAACCGCAACCAGAAGGATGGGCATTCCGAGAATCGGATCGCCGAACACATCGAAGATTCCCTGCGTGGCCATCCAGATAAAGCCAACGCCCGCGATGGTTCCAAGCAGAGCCGCACGGGGCAGGGCTTTTTTGACATACGGTCCGATGATGCCGCCCAAAAATTCGATTGCGCCGCCGACAAAGCATGCCGCAACAGCAGCGGACCATACAAGCTCCGGATCGCCGATTGCATAATTCAGCGGCACGATGACTCCATACAGAAAGATAAACATCGCGGGGGTGGAAACGCCTGAAGGAAGCGCGGTTACATCCGCACGCTGTTCTTTTCTTGACAGTTTGTGAGCCATGTATGCGTAATAAATACCAGAAAGCATAAGACCGATAGACATACCGGGGATCACTCTGCCAAAGATGATTTCGTTCGGCCAGCCAAGACCTGTGAGGGTAGCGATTACAATAATGTAATTGACAATGTTACCCGCAAGGCTGTACGCAAGGCCGCCGACGTCTCCCGTTGTAAAAAACGGGATCAATGACTTTTGTTTCATACCTCTTCTCCTCAATCATAAAAATTTTGATCAGCCGCGCGCATGCGGGGCTAAGTCACAATTAGAAAGCCTGTCTTAATTTTATCTTAAGGCAGGCTTTTGTGCAATTAATAAATGAACATTATGTCAAAATACATGCGTAATGTTCGAGTTTGTACGAACAACAAAATGATTCAAATCAGGTCACGTTTTACAGGTTAAGCCCCATTTCCGCAAGCTCTGCCTTCACTTCCTGATACATCTGCTCCCACTGTGGCACGGGCGTAATGGTTTGCATGTCGTAAGCTTCGTCAAACGGCTTTCCTTCGTTACCCGTGTCCATTACATGCTCGTATTTGGCGAGCAGCTTCAGAATGATATCGTTTGCCTGCGCGCGGGAGATTCCCTGACGTGATGCGGCAAGGCCGGTTTCGCCCATCACACGCACCTCAAGGCCGGTGCCATGGGGCTTCACGCCGTCACACGAGCCGCAGCCCTCCAAATGACCGCCCGAAACGGTAATTGCAAGGGCGTTTGCCGCAACCTCATATAAAAGCTCCTTGGTGAGCGCGCCGCTCTTGGGATAAATATCGCACACGATGATTGCCGGAGCGCATTTCGCAAAGGCCTGACATACCACGCTTTGCAGCCACATACATTCGCGCGTGGAGGTTGCGATATAATTGATGTGGATCGGATGGCACAGGTGATAATCCGCGCGGCATACGATGTTTGCCGCCAGCATGGAAGCGATCATGCAGATGACCGCGCCCGGCGCGCCGCCCGCAAGGCCGCCCACCATCACACAGGCAAGAGACGCGTTGCGCACGCCGGTATCAATCGAGCTTGCCGCGCGCACCATGTTGTCGCGGCTGATAATGAGTTCGTTTAAAAGCGCGACCAAATGCGAGTCGCACGGTCTTAATGCGCCGGGCGCCGTTGCCGAAAGGTCGCCGATTTCAGAAACGCTGCTTTCGCCCGCGAGCATACCAATACCCGGACGACCGGAAAACGCCGCCGCCTGATGCAGGTAGGAAAGCTCGCGCCGCACTGCCAGTACCTCGGAGGGTTCCGCGCTTCTCACCGCATAGCCGTCCACGTCCACAATCGAGCCGCAGGTGATGAGGTCAACCACCTTTTCCTGCGTCCAGCTGCGCACTGTGGGCAGAAAGAGGCGTTCAGGGGTGGGACACCCCGGATTGCCCGCCCATACGCCGGGCTTTCTCGCGTCCTCCGGTTCGCGCGCGTATAGGGTGAACGCGTCTTTGCCTTCGCCCATGGTAAGCGTTTTTTTCGTATTCTTTGCCGCGTCGTCAATCTCCTCTGCGGAAAGCTTGATCACGCGCCGCGTGTCGATGTTATATACGCCCGTTTCCACGAGAAGCTTTCTTCCCGCCTCGTAATACCTTTCAAGCAACGCGTCATCCACGGTGGTGATTTCGTCGGCGCCGCGGGAAAACCCATATTCTGCCACAATTTCCGCTGTCTTAATCGCGATCATGTCGACGTCCCAAAAATCTTTTGTGACCTGCTCGCCGGTATATCCGCGTTCTACAATTTCTAGATAATTATTTGTCATAAGAAACTCCTCAATATTTGATTAACTTACTGCTTTTTCTATTCCAAAGAATGAGCAGCAAAAAGAAAACTTTGGTGATAGAGACCTAGAAAAACAAGCCGTTGTAAATTCCGATTGCCAGCCAAATTCCGCCAACCGCTGCGGGAATCAGGATGGCGCACCAGATCATGGCTTTTTCCCGTCCGGATAAAGCGGGTTTACCCACTTTGAAATTGCGGTAAAGCCATCCCGCGTCATAATATTGCTTGCCGGGGCTGCCCACCTGCCAGGAATACATGGATTCGTGATAGTGAAACACATTGCGGAAAAATCGCCTGCTGTCGTAACAAACCATAAATAAAGCAAGCCAGTCTGCGAGAAATCCGTATTCCTCCAGAAGATAAAGTTCGTACTCTTCCGAATAGGGATCAATATCATTAGCCTTTCTGCGCATGAGGCCGATTTGGCAATCGTCGCAATAAAGCATCAGATGCTTATATCGCTTTGTGTACTCGTATCCATGCACAATTTTTCCGCAGGCCAGAATGCGAAAACTGTCCGAATCTTTGCAACAGGGAGAGACTAACCGCGTGTTGTTGCTCTGGGATTCGGCAGTGCCGATTGGATCGGCCGCAGGAACCGCCAGTGCGCCCACGCAGTTTTCACCGCTGTCATAAACGGGCGAAGACGAGTCGAAATCCTTTTGCGCCAGAAACGGCGGACACGCGGGGGCTTCTTCCCGCTCGTCGGGAGTCATGAGCAACACAGCGCCGGCCTCGCTAAAAAGGCTGCACCGCCCAAAGCGCGGGTTGTCGGCGCATCCGCGATATTTTTGCTTTCCATCCACAAAAATATCGTAATGGTAGGGGCCGAGGCCGGATGAACTTCGGATTATGCTCAAAACCATGCCTTATCCTCCATGCAAGGACTATTTCACCACAATATTCACAATGCGTCCGGGCACCACAATCAGTTTTACGATTTCTTTACCCGCCCAAAGCTCCGCAAATTCGCTGCGCACATACGCCTCCACTTCCTCTTTGGAGGCCTCCGCCGAGATATCGAATTTTGTGCGCACCTTGCCGTTCAGTTGCACCGCCATGTTGACCGTGGAGCGCACAAGCGCTTTTTCGTCGCACAGGGGGAACTCCTGATGGAAAATAGAATATCCGCCACCGAGGCGCGACCACATTTCTTCTGCGAAGTGCGGCGCAAACGGAGCAAGGATCAGGCACAGCTTTTTGGTCACCTCCCGCAGGAATACGCCATCCGGCTGTCCATCCAGATATTTATACATTGCGTTCACCAGCTCCATCATGCGCGCAACCGCAGTGTTGAACGAAAACAGCGGAATATCGCGCGTCACATTCTGTATGGCGTAATGGAGCTGATAGTTCACATCAAAATCGACCTTGCCGCTGCCGCCCGCGATTTTGGTGACAGAGTCTACGAGGCGTTCCACACGCTCTAAAAACTTGTGCACGGCTTTGATGCCGCCGTCGTTCCACGGGCCGCCCTCGATGTAGTTAAACCCAAACGCCAGATACATACGCAGGGTGTCAGAGCCGTATTTTTTGATCAGCTCGTCAGGGGAGATTACGTTTCCGCGGCTCTTGCTCATCTTCTCGCCGTCCGGCCCTAAAATGACCCCTTGATGCACGAGCGAAGCAAAGGGCTCGTCAAAGCTCACATAACCCATGTCTTTGAATGCCTTGGTAAAGAAACGCGCGTACAAAAGGTGCATGACCGCGTGTTCCGCGCCGCCGATGTATTTGTCCACCGGAAGAAGCCGGTCAATGATTTCCTTGTTCCACGCTTCGTCTGTGTTTTTGTTGTCAGGATAGCGCAGGTAATACCATGACGAGCACACGAACGTATCCATGGTGTCCACGTCGCGCGTCGCGCTGCCGCCGCATTTGGGGCAGGTGGTGTTCACAAAGCTGTCCTTTTTCGCCAGCGGGGAAGTGCCGTCCGGCGTAAAATTTACATCGTAGGGAAGCTCCACCGGCAGCTGTGATTCCGGCACGGGAACCTCTCCGCATTTCTCGCAGTACACCATGGGAATAGGCGCGCCCCAATACCGCTGGCGGGAAACCAGCCAGTCGCGCAGACGGTAATTGATCTTGAACCCGCCATTGCCCTCTTTGCCAAGGTCTTCGAGAATTGCTTTTTTGCCGTCCGCTGTGGAAAGCCCGTCATATTTTTCACTGTTTACGAGCACGCCGTATTCCGTGAACGGAAGCGCGTCGTCTGTGTGTTCCTCTTTTGCCGAGATTACCCGCTCGATGGGCAGACCGTATTTTTCCGCAAAGGCAAAGTCGCGCTCGTCATGCGCGGGAACCGCCATCACGCAGCCCGTGCCATAGCTTGCCAGCACATAATCCGCAGTCCAGATGGGAACCTGCCGTCCATTAATGGGGTTGATCGCATAAGCGCCTGTGAACACGCCCGTCTTTTCACGCGTGGTAGAAAGCCGGTCGATCTCGCTGGCGCGCGCCGCATAGTCCTGATACTCCTTTACCGCCTGCATCTGCACAGAGGTGGTAATTTTTTCCACCAGTGGATGCTCCGGCGAAATCACCACATAGGTGCAGCCGTAAAGCGTGTCCGCGCGGGTGGTGAACACCGTGAAATCGCCGCCGCCCACAATGCCGAACTTCACCTCGCCGCCCTGCGATTTGCCGATCCAGTTTTTTTGCATCAGCTTGGTTTTTTCCGGCCAGTCGATGCGGTCAAGCCCCTCTAAAAGCTGCTCCGCGTAATCCGTGATCTTAAAAAACCATTGCGTCAGGTGTTTTTTGGTGACAAGCGTGCCGCAGCGTTCGCACTCGCCGTCTACCACCTGCTCGTTGGCAAGCACCGTGTTGCACGACGGACACCAATTGACAGGGGCCGCCTTGCGGTAGGCAAGGCCGTGCTTGTAAAGCTGCAAAAAGCACCACTGTGTCCATTTGTAATAGTCGGGCATGCAGGTCTTAAGCTCGTAATCCCAATCCCATGTACCGCCGATGGCCTTTAGCTGCTGTTCCATTGTCTCAATGTTTTGCAGGGTGGAATCCTGCGGATGGATGCCCGTTTTGATCGCGTAATTTTCCGCGGGCAGGCCAAACGCGTCAAAGCCCATCGGATGGAACACATTGTAGCCTGTCATGCGCATAAACCGCGCGTAAGTGTCTGAAAGGCTGTAGTTATACCAGTGCCCCACGTGAAGCTTTGCGCCCGAAGGGTAGGAAAACATTTCCAGCACGTATTTTTTGGGCTTTTGGCTGTTGGGATCAAATTTGTAAATCCCTGTTTCCGCCCACTTTTTCTGCCATTTTTGTTCGTTTTGTGTAAAATCCACTTTTCTGCCTCCGCCAGACCTTCAAAAAAAGGTCTTATGATCAAAATTTATACTTCATTATTATCGGTTATTTTCGCTGTAAAGTCAATCGTTGCAAGGCGCGGGCAGGGCGCGTGGATCAAAAAACCTCCCACTGCCGCGCGGGAGATTTTGGAGGGGAATGATTACGGCTCAATCACGCATACGTCAAGCCCCCTCTCGCGGGCGCAGCGGATGGTGTATTCCGTGCCGCCGCCTGTGCCGCCATAAACGGCGATGAGGTGGGCGGAACGCTCCACCATGTAGCGGTTGCGCGTGTGGATGCAGGAATCCGTATACTCGCGGCTCACAAGTATTTTTTCATCCGTTTCGGAAAGGATTTCCTTGTAACGCGCCTGCTCTTCCTTTTCCCAGTGAAGCGCCTGATCAAGATAGGGAAGCGCGCACACCAGCTTTAAGAGCGAGTGCATGATGCGCCGAAGTTCTAAAATGAGTCCTGCGCAGATCATGTCCACCCCGCGCGCCATGCCGCATAAAAAGGTGTCGCAGTCGTAAAGTACGACTTTTTTCAGGATTTCGTCTGTGAGCTGTTTCTTTAAAAGAACGCACCGCGGGCTTTCTTCATCCTTGAGATAAGAAAGCTTGTGCGGGCGCGGGCCGGAAAAACAACAGGTTTTCTCTTTG
>CAZQDA010000037.1:0-24205 GCA_964592155.1 uncultured Christensenella sp. | reverse complement strand
AGCGCGAGATCAACGACGTTGCTGAGCAGACCACGTTCAACAACATGAAGATTCTCGACGGTTCCCTTTCCTACAGCGGACCGCAGAGAAGCGCTGCGACAGCAGGAATTTATGCTTCCACCACCACAACGCCTACCGTGAACGGCGCGGTCACAGCTTCTGTAACGACACCGGGTTCCGCAGGAACAAAAGCGAGCTTCACCATTGATCTCGCTGGCGCGGCTGTTGCAAATGCGGATGCAGCTGGCACGGATACCTTCAAAATTACGATCGGTGGACAAGATATAACAACAGATCCGCTTGCTGCCGGCGCTCACACAGACGCTCAGCTTGCAACGGCTTTAGCTGGTAAGACGATTACGCTTGGTGGTGTTGCGTATACGGCTGCAGCAAATGGCACAAAGCTTACCTTTACTGCAGGGGCAGTTGGCACTCAGGCTGCACTTCCGACAGATGGAACAAACTTCACTGCGGCAGTAACTGGTACGGGTACTCCTACGCAAGCTACCACTGATACAACAGCAGGCCGCGTTGACGGTACGGCTGCAGCCGCAGAAGTAACGACGGCAAAGGTTGATGTTACGAAGCTCAAAGCTGGCGACACGCTCACAGTTGGCGACAAAACCTATGAAATCGTTGAAAACGGCGGAACGGCAGGCGGCGCAGGAAACACTGCTATCGAATTGGCTGCTGACGGTACAATCACGCTTGCAGCCCTTGTGAATGGCATCAATGCGGATGGACCGACTGACGTTACCGTTGCAGCTACGGCTGCCGGCGACGGTTTCACAGTAACGCAGGATGCAGGCAGCGAAGGCGTTTCGGATACTGACGTGACATTTGCGGCAAAAGGCAACTCCAGGACGACGGTTGAATTCGATGTTGTAAAACTGAAAGCGGGCGACGAAATCAAGCTGTCCATCGATGGTGTTGATTACACCTACACTTTCAAGGACGGCGATTCTGTAAAAGAAATCGCGGCTGGATTCCAGGCTGCAGGCCTGACAATCAACGCCGGAGATATCAAGAGCTCCGCAATCCTGCTTGATGGCACGGCTACGGTAGGATTTACCGGCGTAGCCATTACTGCGGACAGCTTTGACGCAATCCGCATCCAGGTTGGCGCGCTCGAAGGCGAGCAGCTTTCCGTATCCATCGATTCGATGAACACGGCTGGTCTTGGCCTCGACGGAATCAGTGTTGCGACACAGGCGGACGCCGGCAAAGCAATCACAGCGACACGCGCGGCAATTGACAAAGTATCTGACCAGAGAGCAGCTCTTGGTTCCATGCAGAACAGGCTGGAGCACAAGATTGCAAACCTGAAGGTATCTTCCGAGAACCTGACGGCTGCTGAAAGCCGCATCCGCGACGTGGATATCGCTTCGGAAATGACACAGTTCACAAAGAACAACATCCTTTCCCAGGCTTCCACAGCAATGCTGGCTCAGGCAAACTCGCTTCCGCAGAACGTTCTTTCGCTGCTCAGATAAGCAAAAGACGAAATGTGGAAACAAGAGGCATTATCCCCAATGGGATAAGACCGCTTCACAAGCAAAATGTAAAACGCGCCGCGTAATATTACGCGGCGTGTTTTCGTTTTTAGGCTGCATTTGTAAAATTAAAAAAATTATTCGTAATAAATTCAAAAAAAACTGCTTGAAGAGGGGAGACAAACACGTTAAAATCATATATAATATGTTGTATAGTAGGTATATTATGTTTATGTGACCTTAACACAGAGACAGAACAAAAGAAAACAGGAGCGACAGAAGATATGGCTTATGTATTTACGCAAGACCTTGAAACGGGAATCGGCGCTGTGGATTCCCAGCACAAACAGCTTTTTGATGCGATGAATCATCTTGCGGACGCATGTTCGCAGGGGAAGGGGCGCGTGGAGATAGAAAAAACGCTGAAATTTTTGAACGATTATATTATAAAGCATTTTAACGATGAGGAAAAAATTCTGACAAAATGTAAGTATCCTGATTTGACGACGCACAAGCGTTATCATGAAACATTCAAAAAAACCGTGCGGGATATTATGGACGAGTATCAAAAAAATGGCGGCACAATCGTGTTGGTAGGCAAGATTAATTCGGTTGTCGGCATGTGGCTGATGCAGCACATTAAGGGCGATGATAAGAAGTATGCCGGCTATATCAAGGAAAACAGCCTGTCCGTTTGAGACGGAAGGGCATTTTAGAATAAGAAACGAGGAGAATTGGGCTATGAGCAAAGGTCAGGAAAATAAACAGGAAATTTTGCTGGAAAGCGGAACGAATGAAATTGAAATCATGGAATTTACAATTTCAGGAAACCGTTTTGGAATTAACGTGGCCAAAATCAAAGAAATCATGATGCCGACAACGGTGAAAAAAATGCCGCATGTCCACCCTGCTGTGGAAGGCGTGTTTAAGCCGCGCGACCTTGTGATTACCGTGATTGATCTGCCGAATTATCTGGATATGGACTGCGAACATCAGCAGGATAAGGATTTGTTCATTGTTACCAACTTTAATAGTATGAATATTGCGTTCCGCGTGCATACGGTGGAAGGCATCGACAGGATATCCTGGGCGGATATCGAAAAGCCGGACAAGACGATTTACGGCGGACAGGAAGGCATTGTGACGGGGCTTGCCCAGTTTGAGGGGCGGCTGATTACGGTGCTGGATTTTGAAAAAATTGTTGCTGATATTGCGCCGGAAACAGGGCTGCAATTGTCGGAGATCGAGAAGATGGGTGAGCGTCCGAGAGACGAAAGACCTATTTTGATTGTGGAGGATTCCATTCTTTTATCCACCATGATCCTTGAAGCGCTGCACAAGGCGGGTTACACAAACACTGAAAAGAAAGACAACGGGCAGGAGGCATGGGATTACCTTCGCGGTATAAAAGCGGAATATGAAGAGCATGGAACGCCGCTAACCCAAAACGTAGCCTGTATTATTACAGATATTGAGATGCCGCAAATGGACGGGCATCATTTAACAAAATTAGTCAAGGATGACAAGGTACTCAAACAGATTCCGGTTATCATTTTCTCGTCGCTTGTTAACGCGGAGATGAAAATCAAAGGAAAACAGGTGGGCGCGGATGAACAGCTTGCCAAGCCGGAAATCGGACATCTTGTTTCAGTGATCGACCACTTACTGGAACAGGCAACGATCGAGATGGATTCGTAAAAAGAAACCGAGTCAGAGAAATGGAGGTGCTCTGCTATGATTATTTTTGTAGGAATCTATAGCTTTGGGCAGTGACTTGACGCATAGTGGAAGAGAAATAACTAGTTACTGAACATTTTGGCTTATGTCGTTACGCCGGACTATAAGGCTTCACATGTGGAATTTGAAGAGCTTTATAAGGCGGCGCTCGGGGATGGAGACGATGGCTTTAGGCTCAAGAAGACGAGAGAATCGCATATGGCGATTGGCGGGCCCGATACATCTGAGGTGAAGGGCGTGGTAGTGAAGAATGCTGACACCACCTACCGCATGGACGGAAGCAATGTGGACATCGATCAGGAGATGTCGGATTTTGCAAAGAATGTGATTTATTACAACACGCTCTTAAGAAAAATAAACGGGCAGTTTACACAGCTTAGAACTGCGATCAAAGGACAGTAAGAAGGAGGAACGGTTGATATGGCTTTTTTACAATCGATGGATATCACGGCGTCCGCGCTCACAGCCCAGCGTCTGCGCATGGACGTTGTATCGGAAAACGTTGCGAATATTAACACGACGAGAACAGCGGATGGACAGCCTTACAGAAGGCGTTATGTTATTTTTCAGGAAAGGGAGGGAACTTCTTTTTCACAGCAGCTTAATAATTCGATTGCGGGCAGCGCCGCAGGAGGAAGCGGCGTACGTGTAACAGACATTGCGGAGGATCCGTCCCCGTTCAAGCTCGACTATAATCCGACGCATCCGGACGCGGATGAATTTGGCTATGTACGCATGCCCAATGTGGATCTCGCGCGCGAGATGGTGGACATGATGTCAGCTACAAGGTCATACGAGGCAAACATTACGGTACTCAACTCCACCAAAAGTATGGCAATGGGTGCGCTGGAAATCGGAAAATAACGAAGAGATAAAAATCGGAGGATAAGGAAATGAATGTAACGTCAATTGCTTCCCCGTCGGAACTGTTTGCACAGGCGACAGGGAAAAAAGCGGAAGAAGCGCAGGGTGGTTCTTTTGGGGATATGCTCTCCAATGCGATCGCACAAACGGATCAGCTTAACACGGTTGCACAAAACGATACGCAGGCGCTGCTTTCCGGCGAGACGGATGATATTGCAAAAGTAATGATTAACGGCACAAAGGCGCAGCTTGGACTTGACATGGTGATTCAGGTGCGCAATAAGATGCTTGATGCATATAACGAAGTAATGCGGATGCAACTCTAAACGATTGGGGAAAGCCTCATGAATGACGGACAAAGCGCCCAGCTTGCGACAGCGCCGAATATGATAAACATCATTGTGATTATCATTTACTTGGTGCTGATTGTGATCGCCGCGTATCTGCTTACGAGATATGTCGCAAAACGTTCTTTGAAAAAAGGAATGAAAAAAGATCCTTCCGCGGGGAACAGGCCGGGCCGAAAGATGAAAACTGAATTTGGACATCTAGTGTCCGTAGCTGACAGGATTGCGGTAGATCGTGACAAGACGGTGATGGTGGTTGAGTTTCAGGGGAAATATTATCTGCTGAGTACGACGCCACAGGGAATCAAATGTATTGATAAAGTGCCGGTTCCACAGCAGCCGGCGGAAGAAAGTGAAGGTGCCAGAACTGAGGCGGAAGTGGAGATCGTTGCCGCCTCTTCTCATGCAATGGGGCAGCCTGATCAGGATGGGCAGGAAAGTTTTTTTGAACGGTTTAAGAAAAGTTTTCGAGTCGTGTTTGCAAACTACTTTAAGAAAAGCCCACCGCCTGAAAAAAGCTCAGAATTCAGCAAGCAGCTGACTGAAAGCATCAAGAGTTATGAGGCGGAAAAGCAAACGCCGCCGGAAAAACAGGAACAGGAAATGAAGCATGAGGCCGTTACACCGCCCGAAAAGGCAAAGAGCGGCAAGAAAAAAGACAAAGACCCAAAGAAAAATCGCTAGAGTTTGAGACGGATTGAGGGGTACTCGCTGATTTGAAAAAAAGGACAGTTTTAAAAACAGTCATACTGATCATTTCTATTTTGGCGGTTGTGCTTGTGTTTGCAGGCTGTACGGCGACGACGGATGCGGCTGGCACCACAACGGGAGGAGATGCGGGCGCAGGCCCGATTGCCCAGCTTGTGGGGAGCCGATCGACAGGACTGCAGCTGGTAGGGCTGCTTACGATTCTGAGTATTGCGCCGACGATTCTGCTTATGGTGACGGGCTTTACGCGCATTGTCATTGTGCTGTCGTTTACGCGTAATGCGCTTGGCTTGCAGCAGATGCCTCCTAATCAGGTACTTGTTGCATTGGCGGTTTTTTTAACGTTCTTTGTGATGGCGCCTGTGTTTACCGCTGTGAAGACAGAGGCGATCGATCCGTATGTTGCGCAGGAAATTACGTTTGAGCAAGCCGTGGACAACGCGGAAGGACCGATCCGCACGTTTATGCTGCAACAGACTTATGAAGAAGACCTAAATTTGTTCTTGGATATGTCCGGGACGACTCAGGTGGAAGCGGTGGACGACGTTCCGATCACGACGATTATTCCGGCGTTCATCACCAGCGAATTAAAACGCGGATTTATGATAGGCTTTTTTATCTATATTCCGTTTATTGTTATCGATATGGTGGTCTCAAGCACGCTGATGGCAATGGGCATGATGATGTTGCCGCCGATTGTAATATCTCTGCCGTTTAAGGTGTTGCTGTTTATTTTGGTTGACGGTTGGACGCTCACCATGCAAACGTTGATGAACACGTTCACATAGCAAGAAGAAGCGGGAAGAAGGTTGGGCGCGGTTGCGCGGGCAAGGTTTTGTAATGTAAGGGAGTGGTCAAAATAGATCAGGCGACGATTATAAAAGTGATGCAGGATGCAATCGGAACGGTGCTTACGGTTTCTTTGCCTCCGATTGCGATCGGCCTTATCATCGGAGTGATTATTTCGATTTTTCAGGCCGCGACGCAAATCAATGAGCAGACGCTGACCTTTGTGCCGAAGATTATAGGAATTCTCGTAGCACTACTGGTATTTGGCGGAATGATGCTCAATAATCTGACAGATTTTGCGGGGCGGATTTATGAGTACGCGGCGATTGTTTCCTGACGGGCAGCGCGCATGATTGAGTTTTTTACCGCTTTTATTCAGGATTGGGATTTTTTCCTGCTGTTGTTTTTGAGGGTATCAGGACTTATTTTTTCCTCCCCCATTTTTGGCAGAAGGAATATCCCCAATATTGTGAAAATAGGATATTGCATGTGTATCGCCGTACTGTTTTTCAGTACAATCCCGCAGATTGAAGAACAGCGTCAGGCGCTTAATTATGGGGATGATACGCTTCTGTACATCTTTTTGTGCTTAAAAGAGCTGCTGTTCGGGATGATACTCGGATATGTGCTGAATTTATTTTTCACCATTGCTTTTACGGCAGGGCAGATGATCGATATGCAGATGGGTTTTGGTATGGTTAACGTGTTTGACGTCCAAAACAACCTGAGTATTCCGATGGTCGGTAACTTCTTGAACATTATTATGCTGTTGGTGTTTTTTGTTGTAAGGGGCTATGAACAGTTGTTGCGGATCATGTATATCTCGGTGGTGAAAATTCCGATTGGCGATGTAGTCTTTAACCCCAACATCGGGTTGGTGGCGCTTGAACTGTTTGTGCAGTCTTTTCTGCTTGCGGTGATCATCGCGATGCCCATCGTTGCGTCAGGGTTGCTGGGGGAGGCGTGCTTTGGAATCATGATGCGCATGGTTCCTCAGATGAATGCGTTTTCGATTGGAATCCCGATTAAAATCATTTTGGGTTTTTTGGTTCTGTTTGCGCTGCTGCCGGTTTATGTGGCATTTATGCCTCAGGTGTTCGAACAGATGTTTGCAGGGCTTGAGCGTATGTTTAATACGTTGACGGGTTAGGGAATATGGCAAACGAAAACAGCACGGGGGAAAAGACCGAAAGCGCAACCCCTAAAAAACGACAAGACGCCAGGGAGCGTGGCCAGGTATTAAAAAGCAATGAGCTTGTGATGACAGGAACGCTGCTGATTATGTTTGGCGCACTAAAGCTCTTTACACCGATAATTGCCGAAGGGATCATTAACTTTACAGGAAGTTTCCTTTCAGGGCAGTTTATGACGGAAGCGCTCAGCTTGGATAATATTACGCCGCTCATGCTGCAAATGATTTATGGATTTTTGAGCATTATGCTGCCGATTCTTGCTGTGGCAGTGGTGGCGGCAGTGTTGATTAATATTGTGCAGACCGGTTTTTTGTTCAGCACAAAGGCGCTTGAGCCGAAAATGAGCAGATTAAACCCTGCAGAAGGGTTTAAACGGATTTTCTCGAGCAGAACGCTGTTTGAGCTTGCAAAATCGATTCTGAAGATTGTGATTATCGGATATATTATTTATGCGGAAATCAACTCGGATCTGCCAGCCTTTTCCATGATGATGACAACAAGCATCACAGCGTCGATCATGGAAATTGCGACATTGATTTTCAACGCGGCTTTCAATATTTTGATTTTCCTCATGGCGCTTGCGGTGCTTGACTATATGTATCAGCGCCGGAAGTATGAAAAGGATTTGATGATGACCAAATATGAGGTCAAAATGGAGATGAAGCAGCAGGAGGGCGATCCGCAAATCAAGGGAAAAATACGCCAGAAGCAGAGGCAAATGGCGATGATGCGTATGATGCAGGACGTCCCGAACGCGGATGTGGTTATTACCAACCCGACGCAATATGCGGTGGCGCTGAAATATGACGAAGCGGTTGGCAGCGCGCCATTCGTGCTCGCGAAGGGAAAAGACCTGATTGCGGCAAAAATTAAGGAGATTGCAAAAGAGAACGAAATCGAGATGGTGGAAGACAAGCCCTTGGCGCGCAGCATTTATGCAAGCTGTGAGATAGGCGACCAGATTCCTGTGGATTTATATCAGGCCGTTGCGGAGATACTGGCCCGTGTATATAAAGCAAAAAGCAAAAGATAGTTTGGACAAAAAAGTTTAGCATTAAAAATAAGAGGTAATTGATGAAGATAAAAGACGCGGCAATTGCGATTGTCGTTCTGCTAGTGGTATTGCTGATCATACTTCCGTTGCCGCCCGAGCTGCTGGACGTATTTTTGGTTATTAATATTTCCATGTCGCTGCTGGTTTTATTAATGTCCTTATATGTTCACGAATCGTTGGAATTTTCAGGGTTTCCATCCCTGTTACTTATTATGACCTTATTCCGGCTGGGACTCAACATTGCGTCCACGCGCCTGATTTTAGGAAACGGCGGAAATGCGGGAACGGTAATCAAAGCGTTTGGAAGCTTTGCAACAGGCGGAAACTTCGTGGTAGGGGTCATTGTATTCCTGATTATCATAGTCATTCAGTTTGTGGTAATCACAAAGGGCGCGGAGCGCGTCGCGGAAGTTGCGGCCAGATTCACGCTTGACGCAATGCCAGGCAAACAGATGGCGATTGACGCCGATCTTAACTCAGGGCTCATTGATGAGCAGCAGGCAAAGGAGCGCAGAGAAAAAATTTCGCGGGAAGCCGACTTTTATGGAGCGATGGACGGTTCCAGTAAGTTCGTAAAAGGGGATGCAATTGTCGGAATTCTGGTTGTGGTCATCAATATTGTCGGCGGACTCATTATTGGCACGATGTATGGCGCGGGGCAAACGTTTGACCAGATTTTGCAAACCTATGCGATTGCTACTATCGGCGACGGACTTGTGAGCGAAATTCCGGCGCTGATGATTTCTACGGCGACAGGTATTCTCGTGACACGTGCCGCGTCTCAGGATAATTTGGGACAAGACCTGATTGGCCAGTTTACGAAGCAGCCGTTTGTGTTTATTATGTTAGGGATCATGCTAATTGCGATCAGCTTTATTCCGGGGCTTCCGATGGTGCCGATTTTTATTGTTGCAGGACTCGTTCTCACCATTGGAATTGTTCTGACCAGAGCAAGCAAAAAGCCGGATCCGGTGCTTGCGGCGGAAGAAGAAGATAAGGCGCTGGCGGCAGCGCGCGAAAAGCGCAAGCCGGAAAATGTGACCGCCCTTTTGCAGGTGGAGCTCATCGGGATGGAGCTTGGATATGGCCTGGTGCCGCTCGTGGATACCAGCCAGGGCGGAGACCTTTTGGAGCGCGTCGTTATGATCAGGCGGCAATGCGCGCTCGATCTGGGTATCATTGTTCCGGTCATTCGTATCCGCGACAATATACAGCTCGATACCAATGAATATGTGATCAAAATCAAAGGCGTCGAGGTTGCCAAAGGCGAAGTGATGCTCGACCATCTGCTTGCCCTCAGCACCAACGAGGCGAGAGGAAAGCTGCAGGGAATTGAAACAGTGGAGCCGACCTTTGGGCTTGCGGCCGTTTGGATTCCGGAAAGCGAGCGAGAGAAAGCCGAGCTGATGGGATATACCACGGTGGATGCGCCTTCCGTGATTGCAACGCATTTGACGGAGACCATCAAGCGCCACTGCTTCGAGTTGCTGACGCGCCAGCAGGTGCAGACGCTTATCGACAATTTAAGGGCTACGCAACCTGCGCTGGTGGAAGAGACGGTGCCCAAGCTGTTCTCGCTGGGTGAGATACAAAAGATACTGAGCAGCCTGCTGCAGGAAAACATACCGATTCGCGACATGGGAACGATTGTCGAAACACTGGCGGACAATGGGACCGTGGTGCGCGACACGGATTTATTGACGGAGTATGTGCGCAAGAGTCTCTACCGGTCCATTTCCAAGCGGTTTGTGCCGGATGATAAGGCGCGCGTCATTACGCTTTCGCCCTCCCTTGAGAAGTTAATCGCGGAAAAGACAAAACAAACGGAGCAGGGAACGTATGTGGCGCTTGCGCAGGATGAAATACAGACGATATACAACGGTCTTCGGGCAATGATCGAGCAAATGAATCAAAAAGGAATTACGCCGATTGTCCTGACTTCTCCTCTGGTGCGCAGGCAATTCAAGAATCTGACCAGCCAGATGGTGCCGGACTTGATTGTATTATCATATAATGAACTGGATAGCAACGTTGAGGTCTTTTCAGATGGCGTAATCAGCATCTGAACAAGGCAGGACGGAAAGGGATATTAAGATGAAGCTGAGAAAATTTTATGTCGAGAATATGCAACAGGCAATGCAGGTGATTAAGGATGAAATCGGTCCTGACGCCGTTATATTGAGCAGTAAGCAGGTGCGAAAGAAAAAAGGAATTCTGGGAATGTTCTCTAAAAAAATATTCGAGGTTGTCGCGGGGTATGAAGAAGAGGAAAAAAAGCCGCGTCCGGAAAAGAAAGAATGGAAACTGCCTGATGTAAAAGTGCCTGAAACGGCAGCGCCCGAAGCAAAACCGGAGGCGTTTCAGCCGATTGCGGCCTACAGGGCATCGATGGAGGCGGCGGCAGGGCAGCAGCCTGTGCAGCAGAACAATGCCAATGAGAAACTGGGGGAGAGCATTGGGGAACTGAAAGTATTGGTGGAGCAGCTTTCCAAAAAGATGACCATGCAGGAGATTCCTGCCGAAAAGCGTTACTCTAAAGAAGTGATGGAGGTTCTGCGCACGCTGGAAGAAAACGATGTGGATAAGGAAACGGCGGAGGAACTTTGCGCGAGAATCGAAGCGACATGCGCTGCGCGTGGGGTTGCGGCGGTAGAGGTTGCGAGGAGCTTTTTAAGGGATGTGCTTGGAAATCCGCACACCATTGAATGCACAAAATTCAAACAGAAAACGGTGATGCTGATCGGTCCCACCGGCGTGGGGAAAACGACGACCCTTGTCAAGCTTGCATATATGCTGTCCTGCCAGAAAAATATGAATGTGGGAATCATCAACGCGGACGTGTTCCGCGTCGCGGCTCAGGATCACCTGAAAGCCTATTGCGAAATATTGCACACTGATTTGATTACCGTTTATAAGCCGGAGGAGGTGCAGGAAGCGCTGGAGGCGTTTAAAGATAAAGATGTGGTTTTGATTGATACGGCGGGCAGGCTGTCCGACGACAATGAATATCGGCTTGATATTGCGAAAATGATTGGCTTTGGGAAAATTGAGGACATCTATATCACGCTTGCAGCATCGACTTCTGAGCGGGTGTTGCGGCATACGCTTAAGAACTATTCTTTCTTAAAAGCGTATAATATTATTGTGACAAAGACAGATGAAGTGCAAACGAACGGAATGATGGTATCCCTTGCCAAAATCAGTGGAATGCCGCTCTCTTACATGACAACAGGGCAGAATGTGCCGGACGATATACAGGAAGTATCCATTGACGATGTCGTTGAGTCAATCTTGGGGTGAACAGTATGGAAGATCAAGCACAGAGACTGCGTGAAATGGTGGAAGCCGCAAACAAAGGCCGGAATATGCATGAAGAGGACAAAAAGGCGGCGATCTATTGCATTACCAGCGGAAAAGGCGGCGTAGGAAAAACAAGTTTTACGGTGAACCTCGCGTTGGCGCTTGCCAATTGCGGGAAAAAGACCTTGATTATTGACGGCGATTTTGGTTTTTCCAATGTCAATATTTTACTTGGTAAAAATGCAAAATATAACTTGCAGCATGTAATAAGCGGAGAGAAGCGGCTTTCGGAGGTCATGGAAGAATGCTTCCCGAATGTGTGGTATATTTCCGGCGGGTCGGGCGTTACCGACCTTGTAAAGCTCAAAGGAAAACAGTTGGAAGATATTATGGGACAGCTTTTGCCGCTTGAAGATCAAATGGATTATATCCTGTTTGACACGGGTGCGGGCATCAACAGCAATATTCTGAGGATGATTGATGCGAGCGACGAGACAATTTTAGTGATTACGCCTGAGCCGACTTCCATTGTGGACAGCTATGTTGTGACAAAAACAGCGGAAGAGCTGGAGGAACGACCGGTTCTAAGCGTATTGATCAATAAGGTCTCTTCTGAGAAGGAAGCCATGGCTATTTTCCAGAATTTTTCGCGGGTTGTCGAGAAAAATCTGGAGAACGAGGTAAAGATGCTGGGATATATCCCGGCTGACAGCCGGCTGGTACAATCGGTGTCCGCGATGATACCGCATTTGATCCAGTATCCGACAAGTGCCGCTGCCTTGCAGATACAGAGAATCGCAACGACGATTGCGCAGGGGCAGGAGCAAATTCCGGCGAAAGGCTTGAAAAGCTTTTTAAAACGACTGTTAAAAGGGGACGGACAATCGTAATGGCTGAACAAAAGAAAGAATTATTCGTAGGCGATTTGCTCATTTTGGAATCCGAAATCAGGGAAACTGCGAAAACTCATGTGGAGTTCATAGAGGGTAATGTACTTTGGGTACAGGAGATTATGAGCAACATTTGGAAATGGGAATATAAGGACAGGATTTACACGCGGATCATCAAGAAAAATGAAGTATTTTCGTTTTATGTACAGGCGATCGGCAATGAGGTAATTGATGGTTTTACCTATACAAAGCTCATCAGGCTGACGTCGATTGAAGAGGACGACAGGCGCGAATCCTACCGCTTAAAAAGTCTGTTCGATGTTTTTTTGAGGGATCCGGTCTATGAAGAAAGCGACTTCAAAAGATATCAGGGGATCGATCTGTCGGACACGGGACTTGCTTTTATGGGCGAAAGAACGTGCAAGCAGGACAGAGATTTGGAATGTTATATGACGCTGGAAGGCGAGAGGTTTGATATTCTGGTCAGAGTGGTCAGGATTATTCCTAATCTTGATACGCAAAACAAGCAGAATCGCTACAAGATGGGCGCGAGATTTGTTGATATGGACAAACACATGCGTAAAAAAGTATTGAAATATATCTATTTTCAACAGGCGAAAAAAAGAAAATAACCCAGCTATAAAAAATGCTGAATGGAGGAAGAGCCTTTGGCAGATAGAGAAGCGCAGGAAAGGGAAGCCCAGTTATTATGGGATCAATATGAAAAAGACCGCTGCGTAGAAAACAAAAATGAGCTGTTGATGCATTATTTGTTTTTGGTTAAAAATATAGTGCTGAGGATGATGCCTGCCTACCGGCAAAAAAACGACTATGACGATTTACTTTCCAATGGCGTCATTGGTCTTATGGATGCAATTGATAAATTCGACCGGGTCAGAAATGTAAAATTTGAGACCTATGCAAGCAAACGAATCAGAGGCGAAATTCTGGATTATATGCGCAAGCAGGATTGGATATCCAGCAGTATGCGCGCCAGAATTAAAAAGGTCAAGGAGGCTTTTTACTCTTTGTCTGTGCAGTTTGGAAGGGAGCCGGACAATCAGGAGATTGCGGATTTCCTTGGTTTCAGCGTTCAGCAGGTGGAAGAGGCGCTTGAAAACGAATATCTTTGCAACATCGTTTATTTTGAAAGCGCGGTTTCTTCAGCGGCAGGCGAGGATACGTTTAAAATTGTGGATGCGGTGAAGGACGACTGCGACGAACGTTCGCCCGAGAGGCAGCTCGAGAAAAAAGAAACGCATGAGATGCTGCAAAAAATTCTGGACCAGCTTCCGGAAAAAGAAAAACTGGTAATTGATCTTTATTACAGAAAAGAATTGCTGTTAAAAGAAATTGCGCAAATACTTGATGTGACGGAATCGCGGGTTTCCCAGATTCATACCAAGGCAATTAAGCACATTGAAACAAGACTCAAACTACAATTGGGAAAAGACTAAATAAAGTGGTGGGAGAAAAGAAATGCTGTTTGGGAAAAAAAGCAATGAAAATACTGTGAACATGGTCGACGACACAGCACAAGCTTTCGATGACCTCAAGCAGGAGACGGAAGGTGTCCCTGTGCAAAAAGAGCAGGAAAGCACGCCTGCCGCAGGAGAAAAACGGGATGGGACATTTTGTCTTCATTACAAGGAAGACGGTGTTTTTCTTGAGCTGGTTCCGCCGCGAAATGGTGGAAATCCTGTTGACAAAGGGGCTCTTTCGGAATACCTCAGGCGTAAGCAAATAAATGGGGCAAAGGATGTGAACCTGAATCTTTTGCTTGATGATCCGGCAGGTGTTTTTGAGAAAATAGCGGCGGCGCAGGAAGAGAATTTTTTTGGGGAAGAAATTTCTGTGGAGATCACCGAAGATGCAATGGAGGTGTATGTGACCCTGATTCCAGGGGAAGAAGGCGGCGCAGCACTCACAGCCGAAGAAATTGGCGATATTCTGATCCTCAAATATAAAATAAAATATGGCGTGGAGGAAGAAGCGCTAAAGCAACTTTGCGAAGAGCGCGTTTATCATGAAAAAAAATTAGTCGCAAAAGGAACCAGACCTATAAACGGCGAAAACGGAACGATGGAAATCCATGTGGAGACGGATAATCATCGCAAAGATACGGTGGAGGATGAGAGCGGAAAAATAGATTTTCGCAGTATTTCACAATTTGATAAAATAGAAGCACAGCAGGTTTTGGCCACACGCGTCTTTGCGACGCTTGGGCAAGATGGAACGGATGTCTACGGGAAGCGGTTGATTGCCCTGAAGGGAAAAGAAGCAGACTTTCCGTCCCCCGGGAAAAATGTAAAATTTTCCAGCGACAAAACACAGCTGATTTCCCAGATACAGGGAAAAGCCTATTATGATTTTGGTAAAATTTCCGTATTGCCTCATGTGAAAATTGATGGGGATGTTGACCTTACGGTTGGTAATGTCGAGTTTGATGGAGACGTTATGGTGAGCGGCAACGTGAAGGCCGGATTCAGCGTGAAAGCAACAGGAAATATTACGGTTCAGGGACTGGTGGAGGCCGCTGTATTGGAAAGCGGCGGAAATATTGTCATCAGAAACGGAATAAAAGGTTCTGACAAGGGAAAGGTCACCGCTCAGAACAACGTAACCGCTCTTTATATTGAACGTATGGAAGTGGAAGCGGGCGGAGACGTGGAAGCGGGCGCGATTCTGAACAGCCATGTGTTAAGTGAGGGAGCCGTCAAAGTGACCATAGGAAAGGGAACCTTGGCGGGAGGAATCGTCAGCGCGGGTACATATGTCGTGGCAAAAGTGATTGGAATGGATGCGGGAACCCCCACGCGCATTGAAGTCGGATTGCTGCCCAGAAAAAGGCAACAGCTAAAAAAGCTGGAACAGGAGCTTGCCGAGCTTTCAGGGAAAATAGAGCGGCTGGAGCTGGCATTAAGCACACAAAAGAGAATGGGGCAGGATTCAGGAAAAGTGCGGCTTGAGGCAGTAATCAAGCTTTCCCAGATGAAAAAGGAATTTGACAGCAAACAGGAACAAAAGCAGGAGCTTTCACAAAGCATTCTAGGCAATGGACGGGAAGGAAAGGTTCATGTGCTGGATACGATTTACAGTGGTGTAAAAATACAGATGGGTTCGGATATGCTGACCGTACCGTATGAAAACAGCTTTGTTACCTATCATAAAGAAGAAAAAGAAATCAAAGCGGACACATGCAGATTCAGTGAGCGGTAAAGGTGCAAACACGAGGAAATTCCTGTGGGCAGGAGGATGAAATATGATACGAGGTATCGATGCGCAGATCATGATCAATAAATCAATAGATTATGCCAAGCAAATGTCGGATCAGATTCACAATGCGGAGCAGGGGAAAGATTTTATTACGCAGATGGAACGGGAGCGAGCCCTGCATGAAACGAAGACTGTGAACAAAACCGAGCACACAGAACAGGAACGGATCAGGGAACGCGAACAGGAACGGCGCAAAGAAGACAGGGATACGTTCTATGAGGAGCAGAAGGGCGTTGTTCAAAAGGAGCCGGAGGAAGATGAGCCTTTGGCGGAAAGCGAAAAGGGACTGGGCTCTGAAATTGACATCAATATTTGACAGAATCATGGAGAATTGAAATGGGAGCGGAATATTATATTTTTGCATTGTTCGTATTCGCACTGGCATTGATTGTGGTCTTTTTGGTGCTTAAGGGAACGAAAAAGAATAAAAGCTTTGGCGAAAAAATGCACGAAGAACGGGAAAAACGGCTGATGTCACTTTATTTCGAAGTGGAGGATATGCTCGAAGAGGTAAAGGGGTATATTGAGAAAAGTCAGGAAAGTCTGAATCTGCAGGCCAGAAAACTCGAGATGGACTTGAGGGAACTTATGGCACAGGGAATGATTCCAAAAGAAACGGCCGCATCTGAAAAGCCGGAGCCGGTCAGGCAGCCGGAATTTGAGATCAAAAAGATTGAAAAAAAAGAGAACAGCAAGCCCTCAAGAGAGTCGGACTTAAATGAGAAGGTTTTGAAGCTCTATCAGGATGGAATGAAGGTGAGCGCAATTGCGGAGAAACTGAAACTGGCCAAGGGTGAGATTCTTTTTATTCTGAAGCTGGGCGGTGTATCTGCGTCGTAAAACATAAAAAAATTTGGTAAGGGCTTCTGATCTTCAGGAGCCCTTGCTGTTTGTGATAAAAATTCTAAAAAAACCTAAAGTATTTGAGCAAAGCGACGATATAAACCTATGAGAAATGCTATCAGTAGGAGAGAGAAATGTTAAGAAGTTTTTACATTGCCGGAACCGGAATGCTGACGCAACGGGCAAAAATGGACGTGATTATCAACAATCTGACGAATGTCGATACGACCGGCTATAAGGCGGATCAGGTTATTACGCAGTCTTTTCCGGATATGCTGCTCGACAGGCTGAACGATCCGTCGATCCTCAGTCAGACACGGGTAGGCCCGCAGAATACAGGCGTTTTTGTAGATCAGCTTGTTACGAATTTTTCATCGGGGCCGATGGAAACGACTAATTTGCAGACTGACTTTGCCCTGAACGGCAATGGATTTTTCACGATTCAAACGCCGCAGGGAATCCGCTATACAAGAAGCGGAAATTTTCAGGTCGATGTCAACGGAACTTTGCTTACGCAGGAAGGGTACTATGTCGTTGGTCAAAACGGCGGTCTGATTAATGTCGGGACAGGCGAGTTTACGGTCAGCGGCAACGGGACAATTTTTGTAAACGGACAGGCAACGGGGCAGATGCGGATTGTGCAGTTTGCCGACAATGGCGTGCTCCGCAAGGCGGGAGACAATCTCTATTATCCCTATAATGGAGAGCAACCGGCAGTGATGCAGAATCCTGCGGTTGCGCAGGGAATGCTGGAAGGCTCGAATTTGGAAATCGGCAGGGAAATGGCGGAAATGCTCGTTACCAACAGAGCTTATGAAAGCAATCAGCGCATGCTTAAGATGGTGGATGAGTCGCTTGCAAAGACAGTAAATGAAATTGGAAAATTCTGAGGAGATTATTTATGATACAGGGAGTATATACGGCATCATTAGGCATTGCTACACAGCAGAAGAGACTGGATTCCATTGCAAACAACCTTGCGAATGTGAATACCACAGGGTATAAAACGACCAGGACCGATTTTAAGGACGCGCTTTATTCGAATATGCAGCGCGCAGCCGGAAATGAGGAAAATCTCGATATGCGTTTAGGGCATGGTGTACTGGTGTCGGGAACAACAAAGATTTTTACGCCGGGGCAATTTTTGAAAACGGACAGTGATACGGATTGTTATATTGACGGAGAAGGATTCTTCACGGTACAAACGCCGCAGGGACAGACTTATTACACCAGAAATGGTAATTTTGCAAGAAGCGTTCAGGCGGATGGAGAATATCTGGTTACGTCGGATGGATATTATGTGCTGGATCAGAACGGACAAAGAGTTATGCTGAGGGGATCAACCCTTGCGATTTCTCCGGAAGGGCTGATTTCGGAAGGAAACGGCGACCCGGCCTATTCTTCCATCGGGCTCGTAACGTTTCCGAATCAGGAGGGGCTCACCGCCGTCTCAAATAATTTTTATTCCGCATCTGCCGCATCAGGACAGCCGCAGCGTGCGGGAGCCGATACCAAGCTTATACAGAAAACATTGGAAGGCTCGAATGTAAATATGGCGGATGAATTTTCGAGGATGATCAGAAGCTCGAGAGCGTTGCAGCTTTCCTCAAGGGCGCTTTCAGTAGCAGATCAAATGGATGGAACGGCAAACGAACTGAGAAGATAGCAAAGCGGGACGTCGTTACAAAAAAAGGATGATGCGATATGGTCAATAATTTTAGAACCTGCAAATTTTGCGGCAAAATTTTTAGTTATATGGGCAAGGATTTATGTCCCCAGTGTATCAGGGATCTGGAAAACAAATTTACCACAATCAGGGAGTATCTTTATAAGCATCCGGGCGCTTCTGTGGCACAGGTTTCGGAAGATACCGAAGTGGATGAGAAAATGATCCTGTACTTCCTGCGTGAGGGGCGGCTTGAAATGAAAAATGCGGGCGGTTTCCTCTCTTGCGAAAAATGCGGGGCATCCATCACGACGGGGCGTTTATGTAAGCAATGTATGAATTCGCTTTCCAGTGCCTTAGGCAATGCGGTTTCTTCCGCTCACCAGACGGCATCCCAGCAGAAAGAACCGGAAAGCAGGAGCAAATCGCGCGCAACAACGGATAGCAAAGGCAACAGACTGCATGTTGATATAGAGGGACGATAAAGGGGAGGATGAGATTCAGATGAAGATTGATGCGACGAATTCGATTTACGCGGTTGAGCGGTATCGCGCAATTACGAATAAGAATAATATTCAAAAGGCTGAAAACCGTGCGCAAAAGGATGCGTTTGAGATATCGGACAATGCTTCCTTGTTTTCTGAGACACTGAAAGCTGCGCGCAGCGCGATGGAAAATCGTCTGCAGGGGAATGCAGCACAAGTAGGGGAAATTAAGCGCGAGGTGGAATCCGGCACATACTCTGTTTCTTCAAGGGAGCTTGCCGACAGTATTTTGATGAGCAGAAGCGGATATTTTGGAGAGATCACAAATGATGATTGACAAGATGCTCGAAACGCTTCAAAAGCTCAAAGACGTTCACCGGAAGATATACGATTGCTCTTTAAAAAAGCAGGAGTGCATTGTCAAAAACGATGTGCCGGCCGTGGGAGAAATTGTAAAGGAAGAATGGGCGCTCTTAAATGAGGCGACAGGCCTTGAAAGCAAGAGAAGTGAGATAGCGGCTCAAATTGGGCGTGAACAGGGGATTGCAGATGGAAAAGCGATAACGCTTCAAGAGATTCTGGGTATTGCAGGTGCAGAGCAGAAAAAGCAACTTGAGGATATTTCAGAAGAGCTGAGGGCGTTGATCGAAAAACAGAAGAAAATCAATGCGGAAAATCAGTCGCTGATTGACTTACAGCTTGAGTACATGGATTTTATGGTCAATACGTTCTTAAAAGAACCGCAAGTGAGTGATATTTATGGAAATTCCGGCGCCGTAGAAGATCCGGGAATTAAGGCAAGAGGAATTATAGACAGCGAAGCGTGAGGTAAATTTAGATGAGATCAACATTTTATGGGCTTGAAATTGCGAAAACAGGTCTGTTTGTCAGCCAGAACCAACTGGATGTGACAGGACATAATATTTCAAATGCAGATACGGTGGGATTCACACGGCAGCGTGTTAATACGGCGTCTCTTCCGCCTGTAGGCGGAACCGCCTTTATTGCAAACAATACAAAATCCACGTCGGGTCGCGGTGTGGATACGCTGTTTGTCGATCAGGTGCGTAATCCGTTTCTTGATTATCAATACAGGAAAGAAAACTCCACAACCACAAAATGGCAGACAAAAGAGCAGTATTTTGAATATGTGGAATCCCTGTTTAACAACGAACTGGAAGCGATTGAAACGTCGTCTGGCATTTCATCGATCTTTTCAGGTTTTTATGACAGCTTATATGAACTGGAGAAAGCTCCGGCAGATAAGGGTGTGCGTACAAATGTGCAGCAGAGCGCGATTAAGCTGACAGAAACCATGAATTATTACTACAACCGGTTGGTGGAGCAGCAGGATACGCTTAACCAAAGCGTTAAGATCGCCGTGAGCGAAATCAACGATATCGCAAAGGAAATTGCAAAGCTAAACGGGCAGATTTATGGGTATGAGCTTTCGGGTGCAAAAGCAAATGACCTCAGGGATCAACGAAACGTATTGCTTGACAACCTTTCGGGATTGATTAATATCAATACGCATGAAGATACGAATGGACAGCTCATTGTGCAGATTGACGGCAGAGATTTGGTTCACCATGCCGACTACAAACAACTGGCAATTAATGAGGATGTGCCCAATGCCCTTGACGGGGGAGAGACAAAGCTTTATGGAGTCTATTGGGCGGATCAAAAGGGCGATCCCACCTCTGACAAGGTGATGGTTACGGATGGCGCGCTGCGCGGATATTTGGATATTCGTGACGGGAGCACGAAAAGCACGATCGGTATTCCGTATGTGGTGCAGGAACTCAATAAGCTCTGTCAAAAGGTTGCGGCGGATATGAACGCCGTTCATGAAAAAGGATATACGATTCCCAACGACAATAATCCGGACAGCAGAACAGGCATCAAATTCTTCAAGGAAGAGTTTGACGCCAATGGAAACAGCCTCGTTACCGCGAAAAACTTTGCACTCAGTGACGAGATATTAAAGGATGTTTTTAACATTGCGGCTTCGGATATGCTCGTTTCAAAGCCAGGGGAAGAAAATGAGCAAAAGGGCAACGGCAAGATTGCACAGGCAATGTGTGAGTTGATTAATAAAAAGAATGAGGATGGAAACCCTGACAATCTGGACACCGTATTTAAGGGAATTTTGAGTGATATCAGTATTGAGATGGGGCACATTCACGATACCTATGATTCACAGGCAATTATGAAAGCGCATGTGGACCAGCAACGCAAATCGATCTCCAACGTGTCGCTGGATGAAGAAATGACAAATGTTGTCCGTTACGGTCATGCGTACAACGCATCGTCGCGCGTTATCACAGCGATCGATGAACAATTGGATACGCTGATCAATAAAATGGGTGTTGTAGGAAGATAAGACCGGCTTTTGAATAGGTGAGGAGGAGCAGTTTTACATGAGAATTACGAATTCGATGATGATTGATAACATGCTGAAAAACTTAAACGACGGCATGCTTAGAGTGAATAAATATGGTTCGCAGCTCGCGAGCAATAGAAAGGTGGTCAATCTTTCTGATAATCCTGTTGGAGTGCTAAATAGCATGAATGCACGTAATCAAATCAGAAGATTGCAGCAATACCAGCAGAATGTCTCGAGTGCGCGCAGTTGGACCACGCAGGCTGAGACGGCAATGAGTGACATGACTGAAATCATCACTAAGATTAAAGAACTTGTGGTGGATGCGACAGGAACAAAAAATGAATCGGATAAGGTCAACTTTGCCACGCAGATCAAATCGCTTACAGAGCATTTGATTCAAACTTGCAATACAACCGTAGGGGATAAGTATATCTTTTCCGGATTTAATTCCACGAAGGAAGGCTTTAAGACTACGAAGGATGACAAAGGGAATATTACAGGGATTTTATACAATGGCCTTGATCTTACCAAAGCCGCAAATGACGTTTTAACAGGAAAAGGGATTGCTAACACCACAAACGCCTCTAATTTTGTCTGGTCAGGCCAGATGGACGCGACCATGCAGCAGTATACGGTCAATGTGAGCGCAGGGGATAATGAAGTACTGGAGTTTAAAGACGCTGGGGGAAATACGGTTGCGACGAGAAGAGTGCTTCCGGCTGATATTGCGGCAGGAAAGCTTGATCTCACTGCCGAAGGTCTCGGGGTTATCACATGGGAAAATAAAATGGGACCTGCTGCAGTTCCGGGCGACCCGGATGTGCCGCTTGCCACGGCGGACGAAATTGCGGGGGCAATTGCAAGCGCGAAGTCAGTAACAACGCCATCGGCGGCGGTTATGGGTCCCAAGGCGGATGCGGGACTGCATTGGACCGGCTCAATCGGCGAGATGGAAAAATACAAAATAGAAGTTAACGGCGACACGATTGTGTTTAAGAATTCTTTTGGGAGCGAGGTACTGCAGAAGAAAGTAACGGCGGCTGATTTAGCTGCGGGCAGCATTGATTTGAGCGCGCAGGGGCTCGGCGTTGTCAGTTGGGATCCGCTTCCGGCAGGCGCAACCACAGAAGATCTTGCAAACCTCATTGGAACGGCAGAGTTTGTTACATCCAAATTTGGCGAAGAGGCGACGCAAAATATTCAGTTTGAAATCGGCTATTCGATGAATTTTGACGTGACGTTCACCGGGATTGACGTTGTAGGGACCGGAAAAGATAATATGTTCTACGTACTGAATAATCTGGTTAACGATCTTAATAATGGTGCTCCAAATGAGGTTTTGACAACCTACCTAACCTCGCTTACAACAGTGCAGGACAGGCTGATTACCAATTCTGTTGAGCTTGGAACTCGCTCGACTAAACTTGATACGATGGTGAACCGCTATTCTCTGGACGCGATCAACTATGAGGCAATCCGTTCCGATGTAGAGGATATCGATCAGGCACAAACGATAATGAATTATAAATATTGCGAGTCGATTTTCAAACAGGCGCTTGCAAGTGGTGCGCAAATCATACAACCATCTTTAATGGACTTTTTGCGCTGATAGCGGTATAATAATATAAAATCATAGTCATCCAGTAAATTTGTAGGGAAAGGAGGCGTTTTCTGATGAGAACAATCAGCATTCAGACAAGCAGACCAGTACTCGATATTCGGTCTACCCCTGCAAAACTGGAGATTAGAAATCAATTGCGCCGCCCTTTCCGCACGACCACTACAAGGCCGGAAATGATGGTGGAACGCCAGCGCCCCAAAATGAGCGTAAACTGGAAAAAAGTCTGGGCGGACAGAGGCGTGCGTTCGCCAGAATATTTCAGGCAGTATACACAGCAAAATTCACGTCAGGCCGTGCAAACCGCGATTGGAAATATCGTGGCATGCGGCAATAATTCTTTAGGTGTGGAAAATTATATTGGAACGTCGCAAAATCCGATTGCCTCATGGGCGTGGGATAGTATGATGAGCGATATTCCTGAAATGTCGATGGATATGACGGCGCCTTCTCCGGAAGTGGAGTGGGAGCAGGGCTATATGCGCATTGACTGGTCTCCCGGCAATATTGAGATCGAGTGGGACGAGGCGTTTATGCCCGAAATATCGGTTACGCCATATTCTGTGGAGATCAGCTTAAAAGGACAGAACGAAGTAAAAATAACCGTGAACGAGGAACGCGTTGCGGAAAACGACGCGACAGGCAGAAAAGTAGATAAGAGAATATAACGGAGGAAAAGGATTCGTGGAAATAAAGTCGGTTCGTTTCGGACAAGTGGAAATCAACGCAGACAGTATTATTACATTTGAAGGCGGGCTTCCGGGTTTTAAAGAGCTTACCCGTTTTGCGATTATCAGATGTGATCAGACGGAGCCGATTCAATGGCTGCAGAGCATCGAGGACGAGCTCATTTCAATACCGATTATCAATCCTTTTACCATTATGCCGGATTATGAAATAGAAGTGAATGATGATGAACTTGATACGATTAATACCCATCACGAAGAAGATTTGATTGTTCTGAATATTATGGTGCTGCCGGAAGATTTATCGAAGATGACAGTGAATCTCATGGCTCCCTTGCTGATTAATACAAAGGAAATGCTGGGAGCGCAAATTATGATGGACTATAAAGCGCTGCCAATCAGTTATCCTGCATTTGAACCGTTAATGAATTATTATAAAGAGATGGAGGGAAATGCAGATGCTGGTATTGACGCGCAAAACAAATGAAGCAATACTGATTGGGGACGACATCAAAATTACGCTGCTGAGTATTGATTCAGATCGCGTCAAAATAGGGATAGAAGCGCCGAAAAGTATGCGCGTATACCGTTATGAGACGCTGAAAAAGGTAGTGCTGGAGAATCAGAATGCAGCCAGTGTAAATGTGAATCTGGTTGCGCTCGCAAACCTCAAAGAGAGTGCGCATAAGGAAAAATAATAAGGGTAATTGAAAGAAATGGCGAGACGGCGTTGTGCATCAAACAGCGCCGTTTTTTATGTATCTCAAAAATAAGAGAAGCAGAGAAGATTTCATCTTGTGAAACGTATCACATCGTGATACAATCTGCTTATAACAATTTGTCAAAAGACTCGTTATAAGTTTTTGGTAT
>CAZQDA010000036.1:0-24392 GCA_964592155.1 uncultured Christensenella sp. | reverse complement strand
AAAAACACAGCCCGTACCTACGGTACGAACTGTGTTTTGGTGTGCCCGAAAGGATTCGAACCTTCGGCCTCAGGAGTCGGAGTCCTGCGCTCTATCCAGCTGAGCTACGAGCACATAAAAAGCTGTGAAACCACAACCTATAATACTTTGGAAAGAAAATCCTGCAATCTGGGATTCTTTGGATTTGCAAAAAAATCCTGCGGAGGCGCCTGCTCTAAAATCTTTCCTTCATCCATAAACAAACAGCGCGTTGCAACCTCGCGGGCAAAGCCCATTTCATGCGTTACCACAACCATCGTCATCCCCTCATCCGCAAGCGTATGCATAAAATCCAGTACCTCGCCCACCATTTCAGGGTCGAGCGCAGATGTCGGTTCATCAAACAGCATCACATCCGGATTCATCGCAAGCGCGCGCACAATCGCCACGCGTTGCTGCTGTCCGCCGGATAGCTGCAAAGGGTATGAATCTATTTTATCTGATAATCCGATTCTTTTCAAGAGCGTTTCCGCGCGTTCTTGCGCTTCGTCCTCCGTCATAATCCCAAGCTTTAGCGGCGCCAGCATAATATTCTGCCCTACAGTTTTATGCGGAAACAGATTAAACTGCTGAAAAACCATCCCCATTTTCTGTCTGACCTGATCGATGTTGACATCCGGAGCCGTTAGCAGATTTCCTTCAAACCAAATTTCTCCGCTTGTCGGTATTTCAAGCAGGTTGAGGCATCGCAAAAATGTCGATTTTCCGCTGCCGGAAGGTCCAACAATCACGACCTTCTCACCACGCTCAATCGTCTCATCAATTCCTTGAAGAACAACATTTTGATCAAACTGTTTATATAGATTCTTTGTAACCAGCATCATCCGCTTCCTACCTCACATCGCTCTGCGCAAGCTTCTTTTCCAGTTTTCTAAGCGCCCATGTGATCAGCATAACAATCGCAAGGTAAATCAACGCAATAAAAATTAACGGTACAAAAGGCATATAGGTTCTGGAACGAATCAAATCCGCCGCGCGTGTCAAATCCATAATCGCCACATATCCCACGATAGAGGTTTCTTTAAAAAGAACGATGAATTCATTGCCCAAAGCCGGCAATATGTTTTTGATCGCCTGCGGCAAAATAATCGTGCGCATTGTCATGCCGTTTGTAAGGCCCAAAGAACGTCCCGCTTCCATCTGTCCTCTCGGCACAGCCATGATCCCCGCGCGCACAATTTCAGATACGTATGCTCCGCTATTGATGCCAAAAGCAAGAGCCGCCACATAGGGAGCCATTTCCGAGGGTGCCGCGCCAAAAATAATAAAATACATAATGAGCAATTGCACCAACACAGGAGTGCCGCGGATCACTGTTGTGTAGATTTCGCAAATCACACTAAGCCATTTCAGTCTTTTGTTATTAAGCGCATTTACCTTTGCAATCGCCACAAAAGAACCGATCACGACGCCAAGCAATACCGCAATTCCCGCGATCATCAACGTCATCAACAGACCATCTAAAAACAAAGTCCATCTGTTATCCACAACAAGCGTCTTATAAATTTGTTCCGGCAAATTGTCAAACATAATAAATACGATACTCCCACAGAAACTGAAAAATACAATACTGTATTATTATAGCAAAGAAGCGAAAAAAGCGCAAAGAGAAATTCTCTCTGCGCCTTTTATTCTCTCAATTTGTTTTATTGCACCTTGGAAGCTTCCACATGCTTTTCTGTAAACTCAGCAATTTTTCCGCTGTCCTGAAGCTGCTTGATCACTTTATCAATCACTTCTTTGAGCGCTGCATTTCCCTTTACAACGGCAATTGCGTACTGCTCATCCGTAGAGGGCATATCCACAATCGCAAGGTCGTCATTTGAAGCCACAATATTTTCGGCCGTCAGTTTGTCGATCACAACCGCGTCCAGCTTTCCGTTTTTCAGGTCAAGAGCCGCTTCCGGAGCGCCTTTATAGGGTTTTACGTTTGCATCCGCAACATTTTCGGGATTTGACACATACAAATCGCCTGTCGTTCCAAGCTGTACGCCGATCGTCTTGCCCGCAAGATCATCTGCGCTCGCAACCTTAGGCGCTTCTTTCGTTACGACAATCAACTGTTTTGCGTCCGCATAGGTTTCCGAAAAATCCACGCTTTCCGCACGTTCCGGATCAACCGTAAGCCCTGCCGCAACAAAATCACCTTTTCCGCTGACCAGCGCTGCAATCAGTCCGTCAAAGTCCATATCAACTACCTCGAGTTCCACACCGAGTTCATCCGCAATCGCCTGGCTGATATCCACGTCAATTCCTTCAACCTTATTGCTCGAACCCATATATTCATAAGGCGCGAACTGAGAGTTTGTCAGCATAACGATCTTGCCTGCCGCCTTAATTTTCGCAACTGCATCATCTCCAGTGGCAGCGTCAGATGCTGAAGCATCCTGATCCAAAGAAGCAACTGCTGATTCTTCAGCCGTTTCAACCGGCGCAACAGGAGTTGCAGGCGCACACGCCGCAAACACTGCCGCACACATGACCACTATAAGTACCAAAGCTAAAATCTTTTTCATCATTTCCTCCAAAATTTAAAATATTCAAAATCGATATGTATAATTATACATATTTTTCGCAGTAAATCAAGTTCTTTATGCAAATATCTGCATATTTTCAAGCGTTATTTTCTTTTCAGCATTCTTTTTGCGATTTGTTTCATATGTCCCTTCACAGGCATGTTTTGCAGCTTCGCATATTCCTGCTTCCAGCTTTCCACCTCATTACTATAGTTTGTGATCCTGAATTCATAATCTGCAATACGGTGTTCATAGTCCGCGATCCGCTGCTCATAGTCCACAATTCTATGATCATATTGCGAGATCGCTTGCTCTGCTTGCTGCACTTTTTGTCTACACAACTCAAGCCCCTCATTTAGCAAACGAATATCCAATATTGGTATTTGTTCTTTTACATATGGAATAAACACTTTCTCCATTCCATATAAATCATGCACATAATTCCCAAAATTATATTCCATTTGATAATATAGTTCAATTTGTTCTTTTGAAATTCCTAAGTACTCAAACATATTTTCAATGTCATTTCGATTTTCGGTATCCGTCGCACAGTAATAATGATTTAGCCCTCGAAACAAAACAAATTCCACCGGCACCGTAACCGGAAACATCCACTCATAATCAATCACGGCATAGCGTCCGTTTCTGATCATAACGTTGGATAAAGATAGATCAATATCGCAGGGAATCATGCACTTTTTTCCCACATGATCGATTGCGCCAAATATTCTCTTAAATAAAGAACTGTACTCGAACTCCGTATAGGTATTGCAACAAGTATTCAAAAACTCTTTATACTTTAAAAAAAGCTCGCCAGCCGCTTTAAATCCGCCCTTCCGGTAAGCATTATAAACGCGATCCGCAAAAGCCTCCCCTTCCACATACTCAAAATCAATATATGTCTCGTGCAAGTCACACGCGCATAGATCAATCTCATCCGTTAAGCTTTTTCTTAACGCCTGATAATTGTTTGATATTGTTTTCAAATGCTCTTTTGCCGCATCGGCCATCGCGATTTTCCTTGCGATTTTATGCTCCCCATCCTGTAGAATCTGCGTCTGCAACCGAAACGCCTCCCGCCTTTGGGTGGCCATACTGCTATATACAATTTCCATCACTTAACTCCCGCATCAACAAAATAAGAATTTGCAAAGAACTCAAACATTCCCTCTTGAATCACCTGATTCAAAACAGCATTTTCATCAAAAGTCACGAGCCGATCACTATCGAAATTGCGCGGTTCATTACGAATTTCTCCCGACTGAGGAGACCTTTCATCTGAGAAAATCATTTTTGCGAATTTATAATCAGGCATCGGATAGTAAAATTTGTATTGCGTAAGTCCGCTTTGATTCAGGATCTCCTGCAGCTCTTTTTTGGAAAACGTTCGTATCCCTTTTGAATCTGGATATCCTTCCAGCCCGTCATAATACCTTCCGGTGTGATCTTCTCTGCAGCCCGCCCAATATTTCAGCCCAAACCTGTTTTCGATTGCAATCAGAACTTTTCCGCCAGGCTTCAAAAAAGCCTTAATTTTCTTCAGCATTTCTACGTATGGGTTATCCGCTTGTACATAAAGGCCTGCGTATTCCAATACGCCAATCAAAGTGATGATATCAAATTTTTTATCCAGCTTGATATCACTAAAACTTCCCACCAGTATTTCAATGTTATCATAGTCGGAGTTCTTATATGCGTTAATCTTTGAACGCCGCAGCGAAATATCATTGCACAGCACCGACTTACAGTTTTTTGCAAGCAAGCCTGTCAGCGCACCACATCCGGCGCCGATTTCAAGCGTTTCTTCCTCTCCTGTAAATGGATACCAGGCTAAAATATTTTCTCTGTCCTTGTGCAAGTGATACAAAATCGGCCAGCGGGTTTCGCGCAAAAGAACGGCATCATAATCTTCCGTCGTGCGCACAATTTTAAGAAGCTCTTCTTCAATATCCCCATCCGAGTAGAGGATTGCGTCGTTATAAAATTCCAGGTTCAAACGAACTTTTCCAATCTCCATCCCTATTGTTCCTCTCGCGTGATCTCGATTTCACTATTCATATCAATCCATCCCACTGTCGTTTTTTCCGAAAGAATATTCAGCGCGATCACATCATATAGCCTATGATAAATTTTCAACTGTCCATCCGGCATATATTCCGTACAGCCCAATGATATAAAATAAGTAGAATTTTGCAGGTTAATCTCCTGCCTGAAGCTAATCGTCAGAATATCTCCATTGTTTAGCTCCATAATATCGACTTTTTCATATGAAGTATTGGTTCCTGCTACTTCATTTCCTTTCAAGTCTTTAAAAGATAGCGCGAAAATAGGCTGTCTGACCGGTTCATTTACCTTTACTTTCATTTTAACAACATATTCTTCCCCTTTTTCGCACGACAGCATAACATTCCCCACCGTATCAAAGATGCCAAAATCAATGATTTCCAATTCCTTACTGCCATATTCCAAATGATCAGGATTAAGCGGATAGTAAGATTTCCATTCTTTTGTGCTATCTAGCTTAACTTGCTTTGCTTCTTCCTTCTTTTCCTGAGCCTTTTGCGTTTTTAGTTCAGAAAGGCTGATCCCTGCCATCAGCTTTTTATACTGGTCGACAATTGATTTTGAAGATCCTTCGCTGACAAGCTCTCCATCATTCAATAAAAAAGCACGATTACAATACTTGATCACGCTGCCCATATCATGCGTTACAAAAAGAATCGTTTTGCCCGCTTTCCTGAAATCCTCAAACTTTTTATAACACTTCTGCTGGAAAAAGATATCTCCTACGGACAGCGCCTCATCCACAATTAAAATATCCGGCTCCACATTAATCGCCACCGCAAAGGCTAGGCGGATAAACATACCGGACGAATACATTTTCACCGGCTGATAGACAAAATCCCCTATATCGGCAAATTCAAGAATGTTATCGATCTTGCTTTCCATTTCTTCGCGTGTAAAGCCAAGAATCGATCCATTCAGATAGATGTTTTCGATTCCTGTATATTCCATGTTAAATCCCGCGCCCAATTCAAGCAATGCGGAGATAGAGCCTTCCGTAGTGAAACAACCCGTGGTGGGTGTAAGCACTCCCGTCAATATTTTTAGCAAAGTACTTTTCCCGGAACCGTTTTTTCCAATAAAACCAACGCTTTCCCCTTGCTTGATATCAAATGAAATATCTCTTAGCGCATAAAAATCTTTGTGCCGGTTCTTCTTTCTCGGACTCAGCGCCTCTATCAAGCGATCTGACTTTTTATCATAAAGCGGATAAATTTTTGTAATATGATCCGCCTTTACCACCGTTTTTGCCATAATTCCTCCATCACTGTCTGACTATAGTACGTCTGCAAAATGAGGACGCAATTTACGAAATACCATCGCCCCGCCCACAAATATGATTGCCGTAATTATCCAAAAATATAAAGTCTGAGCCGGGCTCTCCCAAAAACCAACCCCATAAATAAAGCTGTCACGAAAACCTTGTATAATATAATACATCGGATTAAACCGCACAATTGTCTGTATCCATCCGGGCATGCCCGCCCCCATTGACCAAAAAATCGGCGTCAACCAGAACCCCAACTGGGTAATTACGTTCACAAGCGGCCCCATATCCTTGAATAATACCGCAATCGAAGATACCAGCCAGCTAAGACCAGCGCACAATAGAATCAGTCCAGCCATATAATACAAAATCTGAAAAACATAAAGGCTGACCGGAACCCTGTAAACCAGCATGAATACAAAAATAACCCCGATAAAAAACACGTTGACCATGAGGCTCGAAATCACCTTGACCAGAGGAAGCATACTCGTCCTGAATTTGATCTTTTTCACCAGATAACTGTACTCATAGAGCGAATTTACAGACCCGCTGAGGCAGTCTACAAAAAACATCCATGGAACATACGCGGGCACAAACCATACCATAAACGGAATGTTATCCACGGGCGAACTTTTAAAGGTCGTAAACACAAACCAGAATACAAACATGGCCACGATCGGAACGACAAAGCTCCAAATCGCGCCAAAAAAGGACCCCGCAAATTTCGCGCGGAAATCATTTTTTGCAAGCCCCCCTAAAAGCTGGCGCTTTGCATAAATCTCATTTAAAAAAAAGCCAAATTCTTTTAGTTTATTAATCATTTTTTTTCCTTTATCAATCACGGACACATTGCAAATGCGTCCCGATCAAGCGGCAAGTTCGGATTATAATAAGGATCCTTTACATTTTCTCCCCAAGTCTCATAAAAAAGCTTTGTTTCTTTTTGATGACGTTCATCTTTGTTCGAATCCACATATCTTCCTCTGGTTTTAGATTCGTAGTGATAAAGCTCGGCATATGGAGTAAATACAACTAAGTAACCGGCTTTACGAATCCGCATACATAAGTCTACATCATTGTATTCCACCGCAAATCGCTCATCAAATCCGCTTATCTGATTGAAAATGGATGTTTTCATCAATAGACAAGCCGCTGTTACAGCTGAGAAGTCCTGTGCATACAGCAGACGACCCATGTAACCATAAAAAAAGCCATTGATTCCAGCGTGGACATGCGCGCCTACCCCACCGAGACCCAAACAAACCCCAGCATGCTGAATCGAGCCATCCTCATAGTAAAGCTTTGCACCTACAGCGCCCACATCTTCGCGCTGGGCATACATCAACATTTGCTCCATCCAATCAGGAGTAATCACTTCCATATCATTATTCAAGAACAAGAGATATTTTCCGTTGGCATGTTTTGCTCCTTCATTGTTGATCTTCGAATAATTAAATCCTTTGCAACCGCTATAAACAACTTTGACATTATCAAACATCTCGGGAAGCTTTTCGTAGTAACGAAAAGTCTTGCTTTGGCTGCTATTATTTTCCACAACAATAATTTCATAATTTTTGTAGGTAGAAAGAGTTTCTATTGAGCAAATACATTTTTCAAGATATTGCAAATCTTTGTTGGGGATAATAATGGAAATTAACGGCCGTTCTTCCAGCTCATATTGAATCTTATAGATTCCTAAGGTCTGGCTGTTCTCCACCTCTGCACTAATTCCTTCTCGCTCCAAATGTGATTCTATCGCCCTTTTTGCCGCCGCGTAAGCATATAGCTTTTGTTCCGGACGCAACGCTACCGATCCTTGATGAGCGCGCCAGTAATACAGCACTTCCGGGATGTGAACAATTACTTTTGCCTTTTCCGCCAATCGCAGAACCAAATCAAAATCCTGACTCCCATCATACTCACTGCGAAACCAGCCAACCTCATCTAGCAGCGCCCGTGAAAAGACGGAAAAATGACATATATAATTATTCGCCCTTAAATTATCGATTGCAAAATCAGGCTTAAAATGGGGAAGATATGCATTTTCAGGCGAATCTGAAAAGGTGTCTTCATCACAATACATGAAATCTGCATTTTGCTCATTGATTGCTTTAACATACTGATAAAGCGCTGCCGGATGAAGAATGTCGTCATGGTCCAGCAAGCCTACGAACTCACCGATCGCCATTTCAATACAACGGTTCGTATTTTCCGAGATTCCCTTGTTCTCTTCCAGCACTTTATATTTAATCCTGCCATCTTTGCTGGCATATTCCTGTACAACCTGCCCAACATAAGCGTGCTCACGATCACTGCCATCCGCAAAACAAAGCTCCCAATTGGGATACGTCTGCCGAGTAACAGATTCAATCATTTCTTTTAAATACTGCTTCGGCGTATTGTAAAGCGGCACAAGAATGCTGATCAACGGTTCGCGCGGAAAACGCGTCTTTTTCAATTCATCCAACACTTCCTGCGAGGGAAATGGCTTTACATATTGCTGCAATGGCGAAACAAAGCCACTTTCTACTGGCTGCGGTGTCTCCTCTGGTATCACTTCTGTCGTTTTTTTTACCCGCCCCCCCTTAATTCTTCTCAAGGGCTTGGTCAATTTCCAGCTTGTGGAGTTCGTTATTGCTTCGCAGGTCTGCCTGTATTCAGACAAGGACTGTTCCAACTGGTTTATTGTACTTTGCATCCCTGCAATTCTATGTTTATCCTCGTTTCTTTGCCGGGCCTCACCACCTGTACAAAACAGCCTCTCCAGCAAATATTCGTTTTGCGCGGCAAGCCTTTCTATCTGCTTTTGTTTTTTCTCTAGTTCTTCTTTCCTACGATATATGTCCTGTACATCTTCAAGCATATCCATCGCCAAATCAAATCCATTTCCATCTGCTTTTTCCATGATTTCAATATGTCTCCAATTTATATTTTATTACTGCACAACCATACACAGCATATAGATACGTAACGCTTAGGAGTGCACAGCCCCCCGGACCCTAATGATATATTTTATCATAAATGCCTTTTTCAGGCAATAGATGCCTTTTTCACACGACAGCAAAAACCTTCCGCCACTTACACGTCGTGCGGCAGAAGGTCTTCCTTTTATAACTTCGCAATACATCATCCTATCACTTCTCCGGAAAGATATCGGCAAACCGCATTTCTTTTCCGCAGCCGCTCCGGAACACAAGCGTCTCTTTGGTCACACTCATCGGCACATGTGGCACCCCGGAATCATCGACTTGCTCCCCGCATACTTCAAATCCGAATGTTTCATAAAAGCCTTTGACACGTTCCTGCGCAACCACGCGCACCTGCGACGGTTCAAACTCAAAAGCTTTTACCAGCAAAAGCTTCACCAGCAGGTCTCCAATCCCCTGCCCGCGCGCTTCCTTGTCCACGCAAATCCTTCCAATGCAAAATGTCTTTCCGTCGTGATATACCCTGCCCGTGGCAACCGGCCTTTCCCCGTCATAAATGACCGCATGCATTGCCTGCGCATCGAGTACGTCAATTTCTTCCTCTTCCAAAAATCCCTGCTCGTCCACAAAAACCGCACGCCGGAGCATTTTCGCGTCCGGCGCATGTTCTATTCCACAAAACCACTGGTTGGTAATCAATATTCCGGTGCCTCCTCATCGTCATGGACATAATCCACTTCCATATACTTCGTGTATTCACCCTGCCACTGCATCGAAATCGCGCCCGTCGGCCCGCTTCTCTGCTTTGCAATAATGACACGCGCTTTTCCCATATTTTCCGGCGTCTTATCCTCCGGATAATAATCTTCCCTGTGCAGGAAGATGACAACGTCCGCATCCTGCTCGATCGCACCCGATTCACGCAAATCCGACAGCATCGGATATCGTGATTTCCTGTCCCTCTTTTCCGACGCACGCGACAACTGCGAAAGCAGCAAAATCGGAACATTGAGCTCCTTTGCCATAATTTTCAAAGACCGCGTGATCTGCGCAACCTCCTGCTGGCGGCTCTCCGAGCGCCCCGAGCCCTGCATGAGCTGCAAATAGTCGATCGCGATGAGGGAGAGGCCTTTGCTTTTTTTCAGGCTCTGCGCCTTTGCCAGCATTTCCGTGGGCGTAATCTGCGCGGAATCGTCGATGTAGATTTCCGTACCGGACAGCTCCTTAATCGCTTCCGCAAATTTATTGATTTCCGCCGCGCCAATTTTGCCTGTACGCGCATCCTGACTGTCCACCTTTGCCTGTGAACACAGCATACGCGTCGCAAGCTGATCCGCCGCCATTTCAAGCGAGAATACCAGGCAGACCGCTTTTTGCGTCAGCCCGATGTGCTCTACCATGTTCATCGCAAAGCTTGTTTTTCCCATGCCGGGACGTCCCGCGACAACGATCAGCTGTCCGCCCTGCAAGCCGGAAAGCATCTTATCCATCAGCGGAAATCCGGCTGGCAAACCCATCAGCCCGTCTTTGTTTTTCATCGCTTCGCTGATGATAATATAGCTCTGCTGCAATGCCTTGCTCAGATGCTGCATCGTGCTTTTGTCGTCCTGCAAAGCCAAATTTAAAATGGCCGTTGCCGCCACATTCGCAATCACCCTTGCGTCCTGCTCGCCTTTGTAGCAGTCATCCGAAATCCGCATGCACACGTCGATCATATTCCTAAGCGACGCTTTTTCTTTTACAATATGAATATAGTGCTTGATGTTCGCTACAGACGGAACCGCCATCGTAAGGTTGGAAAGGTATTCCATACCGCCCATGGGCATCTTTCCCGCCTGCTCAAGCTTTTGACTGACTGTGACCATGTCAACGGAAACGCCCTCGCGCACCAGCTCGTCCATCGCCACAAAAATACTGCGGTGCTGTTGCTGATAAAAGTCGCCTTCCCTTAAGGATTCCATCGCTTCATAGACACATTTTTCACTTAAAAGCATGCTCCCCAGAATGGATTGTTCCGCTTCTAAGTTGTTCGGCGCAACCCGCCCCGCAGGCATCCGAACGACATTCTGTTCAGCCATCAATAACCTCAACCTTAAGCGCGGTGCTCACTTCCGCATATACCTTGACGCTCACATCATACGCGCCCAGTTCCTTGATATTCGGCACCTGGAATTTTTTCTTGTCGATGGCCACACCCATCGCCTTATTCAGCTCCGCCGCAACTTCCTTTGCCGTAATCGCACCGAACAACTTTCCATTTCCTCCGTGCTTTGCCTTGATGGTCAGCGTCATGCCGGAAATTTTATCCGCCAGTTCCTTTGCATCCTGCTTTTCCACAGCTTTTTTATGATTCACGGCTGCCTGCGCAATGTTCGCGGCATTCAGGTTTTCTGCCGTGGCCTGCTTTGCCAGTTTTTTCGGAAACAAATAGTTGCGGGCATATCCGTCGCTTACATTCACGATGTCCCCTGCTTTGCCTTTTCCTGTCACATCTCCTGTCAAAATAACTTTCATGTCTTAACTCTCCTTTTTATATTCCTCAATCGCCTGCCTGAGTTTTTCATTTGCCGTCTTTTTGTCGATTCCCTTTAATTGCGCGCCCGCTATGGTTGCGTGTCCGCCGCCGCCCAGCTTCTCTAAAATCCGCTGAACATTGATGTTGCCGATGGACCGTCCGGAGATAATAATCGTGTCTTTCTGGTCGCACAGCACAAACGAAGCGCTGATTCCCCTGATCCCGATGAGGGAGTCCGCCGCCTGCGCCGCAAGCATCTGCGGATTTTTCGCATCATCCGGACACCACGAAATCGCGATTCCGTCCGGCAGCACCTCCGCTTTTTGCACAACGCCCGCGCGCGTGGAAAAGGTTTCCAGATCATCCTGAAATAAATGCCGGATAGACGTTGTATCTGCCCCCAGCTTACGCAAGTAGGATGCCGCTTCAAAAGTGCGCACCCCCGTTTTGAACGAGAATCCTTTGGTGTCTATGGTAATCCCCGCAAGAAGCGACTCCACCTCAAGCGGTTTGATATAAATCTTGTCTGAAAAATATTCCAGCAGCTCTGTAATCATTTCCGCTGTGGATGACGCATAGGGTTCATAAAGCGAAAGCGTGGGCGTTTCAATGTGCGTCGTTCCCCGCACATGGTGATCAATCACCACCAGCGTTTTCGCTTTGGAAACAAGCTGCGGCGCAATGGTAAAGGACGCAATCTGCGTATCCACGATCACCAGCATGGATTGCTCTTCCAAAAGTCCGCTCGCCTCCGATGAGGTAACGAGAACATTCTGGTAATCAGGATCACGCTTCATTTCGTCCACAAGTCCCTGAATTGCCGCATTGGTTTTATCAAGAACAATATACGACTTTTTTCCCGCCTGCCGCGCACACGCCAAAATTCCCATTGCCGCGCCCATACAATCAAGATCCGGTACCGTATGCCCCATGATGATCACTTTATCGCACTGCTCCATGAGATTTTTGAGCGCATGGGAAAACATACGCGCCTTGACGCGTGTACGCTTTTCAATTGCCTGCTGACCGCCGCCATAAAACTTATAGCCGGCGTCATCCTTAATCACCGCCTGGTCGCCGCCACGCCCCAGCGCAAGCTCCAGAGCCATTGAAGCATTCCGGTTCGCATCCTCCGGCACATTGCCAATTCCCACGCCTACGCTGAGCGTGGGCGCAACCGTATTGGTGCCCGTGTCCACACGCTTCACCTCATCGATAAAAGCAAACTTAGACTGCATCAGCGCGGACAGATACCGCCGCTCAAAAACAATCAGATACTTATCCCTGTCATATTTCTGGTAAATTCCCTTGAGAGCCTTTGTCTGCCTGGAAATAATGCTGTCAATTTCCGCATCGATATTTGCATGCTTGCTCTGGCTTGTCCCGCGCAACAAGTCACCGTAATTATCGACCTGAATATGGCACATGGTAGCCATCACCGTTCTGCACAGGTCCGATGCTTCATAAGTATTGCTCACATCAATCAGCCGGTAAATGGTATATTCGGTTCCGTCCAATTCAGCGGGAATCACTTCCTTTAAATAGGTAATGCCGCCAATCTTGACTTTTTTATCCTTTTCCGGCTTATAAAGCTGAGGAAATACACGGAATAAATTCTGCCCCTCACACCTGCCGCCCGCAAGCAGCGAAAACGAGGGATTGTGCCAGCCGATTGTACCGTTCTTTTTCGTGATCGCCGTAGGCATGGTAACCGCGTTCACATATTTATCCATCTGTTCGATGCAGCTCGTCTGCACCTTTCCTGCAATATAGAACCACCGCTCCTTTTTTAATGTGGAAACCACAAAATAAACGACGGCAACTACAAAAATAACAATAATCATCACAATTCTCAGATTAGGCGGTTCTATAATCATCGCGACAAGCAGTGCCGCGGCAAGCAACACCAAAAACACCACAAGCTCCGTCGATATGTAATTGATTCTTTTTTTGCCCTTCATGCCCATCGCCTTTTCTGCGCGTCCCACTTAAATTTATTGACAGAAACCCACATTATTATATTATAGTTTTTTTAAGGCATAGTCAACCGCTGTTCGCTTATGCCGCGTCGCCAAAAGATAATACCCATGCAAATTATCCGCGCATAACCGGATGTTTCTGCAATCATAAAAAAGGCCGGATCAAAGCATTCGCTCCAACCCAGCCCTGCCCGATTGCGCTTCCATCAGGTTTTTATCTTCTGTCTCCAATCGGATGATCTTCAATATACGCGTTTGCAAACTTGTCAAATTCACAGACGGGCATCGGACGCGCATACACATATCCCTGCACCACATCACAGCCGATTTCACGCAGAAATTCAACCTGCTCCATGGATTCCACACCTTCGGCAACCGTCTTCATGTGGAGCGCCTTTGCCATATTCACAATGCCGCGTATCAGCTCTCTTCCGCGTTTTTCACCCTCGTCTTCCCGGAAAAACAGCATATCGAGTTTTAACACGTCCACCGGCAGATTCTTTAAAATATTAAGGGACGAATGCCCCGCGCCAAAGTCATCCAGCGAGCATAAAAATCCATTTTGCTGGAATTTTGAAACCACATCTCTGAACATATCATGATTATAAAACGCAATACTTTCCGTAAACTCAAGCTCAATGCAGTTGTCCGGCACTCCATACCTGTTTTTGATTTCAACGTAAGTATCCACAAAATCCGGCTGCATCATACAAAGCCTCGATACATTCACCGAAATCAAAATCGCGGGCGTGCCTTCGTCCAGATGCTTGCGGAATTCCTTGCACACCGTTTCAAACATATAGCGGTCGAGCCGGATAATGAACCCGTCTCTTTCAAACAACGGAATAAATTCCGCGGGTGAAATCATTCCCCGCTCCGGATCAATCCATCGCACAAGCGCCTCCGCGCCCTCCAGCATATCATCGTGCTGGATGTCTATCTTTGCCTGCAAATAGAGCCTGAATTCACCATTATGAAGCGCGGCCTCCATCTTGGTTTCCAACTCTGCTTCGCTGATAATCCTGTCGCGCATCTCACTCGAATAAAATCCACAACGGCTGCCGTTCATATTTTTTACCGATTTTTGGGCCACATTTGCCCTGTCAAGCATATCGTTTACGCTGATTTCCCCATCGTTTTCATCCAGAACATAAATGCCGGCGCATATTTCTATTTTATACCCGCGCTCCGCCGTTTCCGGATAACTCGCCAACGCCTCTGCCATCAGGTCAAAGCGCTCCTGCGTTTCCTCGCGCGATTCATATACGCACAGCCCCACAAAGTTATCGCCCGAAACCCTGCCGAACGCTTCCCCCTCGCGCATATGCCGCTCCACCATATCCGCCCAATATTTCAACACACGATCCCCCACGTCATAACTGAAAAGGTCGTTGATATACTTAAATCCTTTCAGGTCGCAATACCAGAACGAATATACCTTATCTCCTCTGTGTTTCAACATTTCCTGCGCATCCATGAGGAATTTTGCATAGTTCCGGTAACCCGTGAGCGAATCAGAATAGGCAATTTTTTTGAGCGCGCCTATCCCTTGGTTGTTCACACGCCTGATTAATAATATGAGGAACAAAAAGATTGCAGCCGCAACCGCAACAATCGCGGTCATTGCCCACAGCATCATAGAAAAATTCTGATTCACTTGCCCTTCCGGCACAACGCTGAACACAAACCAGTCGTTAAATTCAAGCGGCGCATATGCTACCCAGCGATTTTCACCGCCATAATAATATTTCACAAAACCATTGTTTCCCTGCCTTAAATTTTCTTTCAAAAAGGCCATGTCTTCTTCGGAAATCCTGTAGTAGTCAAAAATATTGAATAAATTTTTATCGACGGACGGATGATTGGATCGAATCACAAAATTCCCTTCCTTGTCAATAATGCTGGTAAACCCCTTGCCGCCAAAAATCGACGCATCCACCACCTCGCTGAATTCCGTTGCCGGATTCACCGCGCACAAAACCTTAATAACCTCGCCGTCCTGCCAGATCGGTACCGCGTAAAAGTTAACCCAAAAATCCCCAATTTCTGCTTTCTGGGTCTTGGTCAACACATTTTCTCCCTGAAAAGCCCTTTGCGCAAAGCCCTTCTGAGATAAATCGACGTCATAATAATAGGTTCCGTCAAGATCAACGCCCATTGTCATGCCGTTCTTGTCCGTAAAACCCATCCGGATAAATTTATTGTTAAGATTGATTGTTTCGAGCGTGGGGAGCAGCGCTTCAAAATCAGGGTTCTCCATCCCGCCGATCATCTCGGCAATGCCGGTCAGCGTCTGAAAATCTCCCTGTATTTGCTTATCAATCGTAAGCTTGCTGCGCTGCGCAATCTCCTGAATATAATCACGCGTTTCCTGCTTGTTCTCTCTTGAAGCATACTCCATAAACGCAAAACTGCACACCAAAAAGGCAATGAATACCATCGCCGCCGCAATATAAATTCGTCGTTGTCTTCTGATTTGTTTTCGGTCCATACCTTACCTTGTTGCGGGCAGATTCTCTGCGCCGCATAAAACCAGACTTCTTTCCTTATGGTATCATGGAACTGCAACAGAATGCAAATGAACTTTGCTAACATGCCAAAAATTTGCACTCGATAGCCCCTCAGCCGCCATAAATCAAGTATTCTGAAAGGCCCTTGAATTCTCTGCTTTGTTCCCTCCACCCGAATGCCGACCATGCTAAATCCGGAAGTCAGAATTCCCTTACACAATGAAGCCGCCATCCACAGGCAGTAACACTCCCGTCACATAGTCCGACGCTTTGCCGCACAAAAAATATAACGCGCCAAAAAGATCTTCCATTTCTCCAAACCGTCCCAGCGGCGTTGCCTTTAAAAGCTCTTCCTTTGTCTGCGGGTCGCCCAGCGCCGGCGCGGTCATGCCCGTCCTGAAATAGCCCGGCGCAATTGCATTAACGTTGATGTGGTGTTTGCCCCATTCCTTTGCGAGCGCCCTTGTCATCTGGTAAAGCGCCGCCTTGCTCGTACTATAGGCCGCGCTCCTGTCACCGGCGCGCACAGACCTCGACGAGCAGATGTTGATGATCTTTCCCCCGCCCTGCCGGATCATTTCGCGCCCCGCAAGCTGGCACATATGAAACGCCGCAGATACATTTACGCGAAGTATTTTTTCCCAAATATCCATCGGAAAATTCTCGGCATTTTCCTTTTGATGCAGCCCCGCCGCGTTAACCAGAATATCAATGCCTCCCAAAAGCTCCATTGCGCGCGCAAACCCGCGCTCCGTGTCTTTTAAGTCAGCAAGATCGCAGCGCACGCCGCGAATGTTCTCTTCCGGCTCAAACTCCGTATGATGATAAAAAACAACGACGCACGCGCCTGCCTCCGCAAGCGCCCGCGCCAGCGCAAGGCCAATCCCCCTGCTCCCGCCGGTCACTAACGCTCGAGCGCCTGCAAGGTCAAATAATTCCATCATAACAGCTTCCTTTCAAACTACAACATGCCCACGCATGCCACAACAAAAAATACCCGCCTTTCAAAGACCGGTCACCGATGTTCTCAGGCGGGTCTGACCCCGGCAGTAGATTCAAATATTTTTTATGCTCCACTATTCTTTTGATCACATTCTTCGGTTGGTTTTGCGTTAGGCGTCCTCTAAATGAAACAGGTATTGAATGAGCCGCCGCCCCGCGCCGGTTTTAAAAACACTCTTGCGCGCATGCAGCACTGCAGGTTTTCCTGCTTTTTGTTCGTGGAGGTTCACCAGAAAATCAGCCTCCACCAAAATCTGATGATCGATTTCTTCGATATTTTGATAAGAATGGTGATGTCCGACCAGCCAGCACACACGCTCAATGGTCTGCTGCGGATACGAAAGCCTCTCAAGCATCTCTCTTGCTAAGGGCGGACCCTCAATTTCCTGAAAATTTCCGCCGTCCGACTGATATTTTTCCACGCTCAGCCGAATACCAATATCATGGACAATCGCCGCCGCCTCAAGGATTTCCTGGGTTTGCCTGTCCAGATTTTCAAGCTCGCCAATCGTTTTGGCAAAGGAATAAACCTTCATAAAATGATTGATCCTGTGAGAAATACCATTCTCATATTTCATCATTTCTTCCACCAGCACACCCCTATTCATAACCCTTATCCCCCTAAAAACGGAACCGCCGCGCACGGCTGCCCTTATATTTTTTGTCCGCACAAATCAGCATCATCACAAAGGTAATCACCGCATAAGCCGCCGCCGTAAAGCTGGGCCACACAACCAGAGTCACATCAAGGGCCACCGCCACAAACGGCGCCTGGCCGAATATCAATACCGCGATCATATAGCCAATATATTCCCGCCAGGAAAGCCTTCTGGTGAATACAATATAAGTTACAAGGAAGATAAGGCCTGTACACACGATAGGAATCGCATAATTGACAGACCACAATCCCCTGCCCGCGTTCCAGTCAAACACACACAGCATCCCGCCGATAAAGCCGGCCTGAAAAATCAATTTAACGCTGCCGCGCATTTTTGAGCGCACCGTGTTTAAAACAAGCAGCCACAGGTAGGCAAAAATCACCGCCACATCAAGACACCAAAATCCGCCCGCTGCTCCGCGCGTCGCAAGATTAATCCATGCGCATATGCCAACCACGCCCAGAGTGATTGCCGCCATTTTGTAAATCGTGCGCTTTGGTGGTTCCTCCCTCGCCTCTTTTCCGTAGCTGGGATATAACCGCTCTTTTCCTGTTTCGCCGTCTACCTTCCTGCCGCACAGCGGGCAATTCAAAACTCCGCCGCCGACCGAGACATTGCAATATTCACACCTGTTCATCACAGATCCCCCAGTTATTCGTATAAATCTCGATGTCCGCTCCCGTGTCTCTTACCAAAAAGGCAAAAAAGAAGCGGATAATTTCCGTCTCCCTGATCGTCTTATTAAAGGAGATCGTCATTTTTCCATTTGCAGAACACATGCAGCAGTTAATCGGGCTTCTTTCCGTCGGATAAATAATGGCTTCCATGCGCTCCACATGTCGCGCAATGTCGTCTGGCAGATCGATGGCCCCGACATTAGAAAGCGTCATCGTTTTGATATCCTCTCCAAAAAAAGTGAATACAAATTTGGTGCCAGCCTCCCGCAAAAACCGCGGAACCGTCCTAACAATCGGATGCTCCATAACGCCGCAGCTCTCCGCTATGGAAAGCTTTAAATTTTCCGGCTTCGTTTTCTCGCGCAGTTGTGTTCTCACTTCTTTCAGAATATACTGAAATGTCATTCCCTGCAAGACCAAAATTGATATATTTAAAATACAAAAAAAATTGCGAACGGTTTTGGATGGAAAAAGACTGCGCAGATTGACCGGAACCGATATCACAATCGGCTCTTCCTGCTCGCCTGCCTCCTGCGTTTGCACCGCTTCCTTATAAATCGAATAAACTGTCAAAGCCGTCAGGTATTCCGTGATGGTCGCCTCGTTTGCTTTTGCGGCTTTTTTCAGTGCCTCCACCGGCACAACGCCCTGGATCACATGATTGCCATATGGCTCATAAAGCGTTCCTTTGATCTTAAAAGCAGGCGGGGGCTTTTGTACCTTCACCTTTTCTTCGCCGTAATATTTGAGCAACCCGTCCTCCGTCTCTTCCACGCACGGCTCTTCGTCCGGCAGCAATATCTTCCCCTGCGAATCGATGCTTTCCCCCGCAAGGCTATAATACTGATATAGCAGCGTCTTTAAAAATTCCACCGCGCCCGCGCCGTCGGTAAGCGCGTGAAACATTTCGAGAGAAATTCTCTTTTCAAAATATAAAATCCGGAATAAATATCCATTGCGCTCCTCCGGCCTTACAGGCGCACACGGATATTCCGACTCGTGCGCGATCAAAAAAGGAGCGTCGTTCGGTTCAAAATACTGGTCAAACGCTGTGCTCGTCAGTTTGACCGCAAAGCCCGGATACCGCCGCAGCGCGACCTGCGCCGCGCCCTGCAAAAGTTCAGGCTGCACGGCCTCTTTTAAAACAGCGCCAATACGGTAAACCGATGTGTTTGTTTTTCTGGTAACCGCCGGAAAAATCTTTGCGGCAGTGTCCAGCGAATATTTTGTTTCCATAACCCTCCCCGCGCTTCTTTGCGCGCGCTAAAGTATAAAAAGGTGGAAAAACAGGAATCGTATCTTTGGCTCCTTATTCTTCCACCTTTATTATATCAGTTTTTTTCATCTAAAATTCTTAATTGTTCATGAATTATTGCTCCATGATTTTAAGCGATCCGGAAACCGTATTCACGTTAATTTTGATCGAGCCGTCTCCATACTGCCCGTTCTTCATGGCAAAATCATTGTCCGTAGAGCCGGAAACCGTATCAAATCCAAGGTCAAAGCCTTTGTTTTCCGCAAGCGCAATCCGCACGCTGCCCGAAACCGAATCCGCGTCAATCTTCTCCAGATTTTCCGCTCCGCCAATGGCCAGATCGATTTCACCGCTCGTCGTATTTGCCTCGATCGCTTGGGCGTTTTTCACGGTGACCCGCACCTTTCCGGACGTACTGTTGCCTTTAACAGTCTCAAACGTTCCCTGCAGATCGATCTCGCCCGACATCGTATTCGCCGAAACCTTTTGCGCCGTCATATCCTCTACGGAGATTCCGCCGGACGTGCTGTTCAGGCTCAAAGTTCCGCATGCGCCGCTGTTTATCATAATATCGCCGGACGTTGTGGAAAATACGCCTGCCTCGGCTCCCACTTTTCCCGCTTCAATTTCCCCTGAAACGGTCTGGATGTCAAGCCCGCCTGCAAAGCTCCTCGGAATCATGAGCTTTACATTAATATGATAATTTTTATTCCATCCAAAAATCGTCCTTCCGTTCCTGCCGCTCTGCACCACCAGCTCGCCGTCTTTCACGCCGTAGGTCATCACGTCCTCATCGCTGATCTTGCGGTTGCTGCTTTCTTCCACGCGGATCACAGAGTCGTCTGTTGCAACGATTTCAATGTCTTCATCTACAAAACGCATAGAAATCGCCTTGATCTCTGAAAGCGGTTTTTCGAAAGATACGCTTTTTTGCGCGTCGTCCGGCAGATTATCCACAAAATCTCCCACCTGAACGCCCGCGATACTTTCCACCACATGATTGAAAAATCCTCTGATCGTGCTGCCGCCTATTATTCCCCAAACCAATACCGCCGCCAAAACAATGGCGATCACCGCCCATAATATAATCTTTCCGGTTTTACTCATTTTTTTTCCTCACTTTATGTTGACTTTGACAATAGAGCTCACCGCCGCGCCGATCAAGAAAATAATCCATGTAATAGGCCATGCGCGGGTTGTAAAGCTGATCACAAAATATAAAATCACGATAATCAGCCACAATGCAGAGGTGTACGCTTTCTGCCGTTCCTCTCTGGTTGCCGGCTGGTTTTGCATGCTTTCATCCATAAGCGCCGCCCTGATCAGCTGACTCAGCGCCGCGCCCACCAGAAAAATCATCCAGGTAATGTACCACGCGTGCGTCGTAAAGCTGAGTATAAAATACAGCGCTGTGATAATCAGCCACATTGCGCTCCTATAAGCTTTCACTTGTTCCTGTTTTCTTTGCTGCTCTTCCATTGTGTCTCCTTATTTCATTGTCGATGCTCTGATAATCTGCTCCACCGCTGCGGCGATCAAAAAAATCACCCACGTGATCCACCACGCCATCGTCGCAAAGCTTAAGATGAAGTAGATCGCCACAACCAGCGACCAAAACGCTCCAAGATAAGCAGAACGCTTTTCATTTTTGTGCTTGCTTTCGTCCTGCCACTGCTTGAATTCCTCCACCATGGTGTCGTCCATCTTTTCATATTTAGGCCTAAGCGAGCTGTTGTAAACCAAAAGCCCTGTCGCAACCGCGATAAACGCAAACATAAAGGTAAGCCCCAAAATAGGCTGATCCATGCTGCCCAGAATAATAATTGCAAGCGGCGATAAAATGTACAGCATCACGGCGATTGCAACCAGACGCGCACTGCGCCTGCGTTCCGCTTCTGTTTGCGCCTTGCGTGTCGCCGGATCATTCGCGCTGCTAATCAGCTCATCCACATCCCCTATGCTCCCGCGCACAATGTCATACGCTTCTTCTTCCGACGCGCCCGAGCTTCGCAGATCCTGATATTTCTCTTTTAAGTTGGAAAATATTTCCTCACGAAGCTCCAACATTTTTCTTGTTTTCGGTGCTTCCGCAAAAAGATTCTCCACATATTGGCGTAATTTTTCTTCCATTTCTTCCCTCCTGCCATCATATCAATTGGTCAATCAGTTGTTTGGTCCGTTCCCACTCTTCTTTGTTTCTCTCATACATGATCCGCCCCGGCCGCGTAATCCGGTAATAGCGCCGCCGCGCGCCCGTTGTCTCGTCTCCCCAGTAAGATTCAATCATCTCTGCGGTTTCGAGCCTGCGAAAAGCGGAATAGAGCGTTGCCTCTTTTAGTTCATATTCCCCATGCGTAATCTGCTGAATCGACTTGTTAATCTCATAACCATAACTGTCTTTTTTTAACAGCTGTGCTAAAATAATCGTCTCCGTGTGTCCGCGAATCAGATCGGAAGTTAACGACATCCTATCTCCTCCTTTGTCAAGATATGTCCTGTTTCAATTTATATTATATTCATATATACCTCGCCTGTCAATGTATATATTTAAAAAACATATCTAAAATCGCTTGACTTCTTACCTGTGCGCAGATTATATTTATAGAACCGCCTCTCTGCGGGAAACAGGAAGGAGATCTTTTCTATGCAAGATAACTCAGCCATAAACGAACTAATACAGCCTTCCGGCGATTTTTCCCGCTGGAAGCAAAAAACATTTTTGTTCTTATCCGGTCAGACCGTGTCGCTGTTTGGCTCTTCGCTGGTGCAGTTTGCCATTATATGGTATATTACGCTGTCCACGCAATCCGGCAGCATGATGACAATCGCCTCTGTGTGCGGCTTTGCCCCGCAGGTAGCAATCTCGCTTTTTTCAGGCGTGTGGGCAGACCGCTATAACCGCAAACTTCTGATTATGGGCGCAGACGCAATGGTCGCGTCAGCAACCTTTATCTTGGCTTTATTTTTCCTGTCCGGCCACAACGACCTGTGGATGGTTTTTTTGGTGTCCGGCATCCGTTCTGTGGGCGCGGGCATCCAGACGCCCGCGGTAAACGCCGCGCTTCCGCAGATCGTTCCGGCGGATAAACTGACCCGCGTTGGCGGAATCAACGGAAGCCTGCAATCTGTCATGTTCATCCTGTCGCCTGCCGCGGCGGGGGCGCTGCTGTCCGTTTCAACGCTGGAATCCACGTTCTTCATCGACGTAATCACAGCAATTTCCGCCATCACGATTATGATCTTCATCAAAATTCCGCTGCACGAAAAGGCAAAGCTCAAGCAAAAGGGCGGTTATTTTGACGACCTGAAAGAAGGGCTCAAGTATGTCGCGAAAAGTCCATTTTTCCGTTCGTATTTCTTATTCTACGCCCTGTTTTTCATCCTGATCGTTCCCGCGGCACAGCTTACTCCACTCATGGTTTCGCGTACATTCGGGGATGAATACTGGCGGCTTTCCGCAATGGAAATCGCTTTTTCCGCGGGCGGTGTGCTCGGCGGAGTGCTAATTTCCATCTGGGGCGGCTTCAAAAACCGTATGCATACCATTGCGCTGTGCTGCGTGCTGTTCGGTATTCTGACCGCGCTTGTGGGCATCATGCCCGGCTTCATTGCATTTCTTGTGCTCATGCTGCTCACCGGCGGCACGGTTCCGCTGTTCACCACGCCTTCCATGGTGCTGTTGCAGGAGCAGGTTGACCCCAACATGCAGGGGCGTATTTTCAGCCTGACCCAGATTATTATGACCTCCATGATGCCGCTCGGGATGATCTTCTTTGGTCCTCTGGCAGACCAGATTCGCATCGAAACGCTGATGCTGATCACAGGGATTTGCGGCGCGCTTGTGGGTGTTTCCATTTTCTTCAACAAGCATTTTAAGCACGGCCTGATCACTGAATGAGGCCTGCTGATTTTAAATGCAAAATGTGGGTATCATATTTTGTAGAAAATCAAAAAAGGAATGTGATGAATTATGGATTTTAGCTATCGGCTTGGCTATCGGGCAATCAAAACCGCAATCGCGGTTGCGATCTGTCTGGCGCTCAGCGTTGCATTTAAGCGTCCCACCGCACTGTATGCGGTCATTGCGGCCATCCTGTGCATCCAGCCGACCTATGATAAATCAAAACACATCGGCATTCACCGGATCATCGGCACCTTGCTCGGCTCTGTTTTCAGCTTTCTTACGTTGGAACTTGCGGGAGTGATTCCTTATTATTCCGAATTTGCCTACATCATCATATTCCCTTTGATGATTCTGGCGCTGATCTTTATCTCGAATATTTTCAAGATTCAGGATTCCATTCCCACAAGTACGGTCTTGTTTGCGGTCATTGTCTTTTTGCAGCCCGGCAGTGCTGTCGATACGCTTCCCTATGTAACGACCCGCATGCTGGAAACTCTGGTGGGCGTGGCTGTTGCGCTTCCCATCAACCGTTATCTGCTCAATCCCAAAGAGGATGAAAAGGACAAGTCCTGCAACTGCAACAACGATGAATAACCATTTGCCGGTTTCCTGAAAATCTGGTATATTGTATAGCAAGGAAGGTGATGATGATCTGATCATTGGGCAAAAAATTGCATCACTCCATACAAAGCCGGTATTGCGCGGCGTTTTGTATGGAGCAAACAGCCGCGTATAAATAAATATCGGCTTTGTATCTTTATTCAAACTGATTTTTCGAATAAGGAGCGAAGCAATATGAAATATCAAAATGCAAACGACATACTCCCAAAAGACCTCGTGCGCAAGCTTCAGGAATATATCGATGGCGAATATCTCTATATTCCCTCGCAGCAGTCGCGTAAGGCCTGGGGTGAAAAATCCGGTGTTAAGAGCGCTCTTTTGGAGCGCAATATGGAAATTGCGGCAAAATACAGGCAAGGCTGCCCGCTTGCGGAGCTTGCCACAGATTATTTTCTGTCCATCCATTCCATCAGACGGATCGTTTACCAAAAAGCAATCAAAAAAGGCATCTGACAGG